>CAVBBF010000044.1:0-14994 GCA_963593735.1 Phascolarctobacterium succinatutens | reverse complement strand
CAGTTTGGATATCATCGTGCAAATCTGCACGATATCATCACAAAGTGATAGCATCGCTGCAGGCGCATTACGCTTCGCTTGATTCTCACGGTCACTGCGTTCCCTCAGAATGACATGTGGATGATTTGAATCTTCCGCAACCCAAACGCAGTTTGGATATCATCGTGCAAATCTGCACGATATCATCACAAAGTGATAGCATCGCTGCAGGCGCATTACGCTTCGCTTGATTCTCACGGTCACTGCGTTCCCTCAGAATGACATGTGGATGATTTGAATCTTCCGCAACCCAAACGCAGTTTGGATATCATCGTGCAAATCTGCACGATATCATCACAAAGTGATAGCATCCGCAAAGCGGATATCATTCAATATTCCGCAACTGCACCAAAGGTGCAATATAACTTGCGCAATGCGCAAATACAGCGCACGCACAACGTGCATATCATTGCGACTTTCGGCGCAATTTCACTCACAAAATGAGCGCATTAATGCGCTCATTTTGTGCGCTTCTCTATGTAGTCCACCACGTCGCCTACGGTTTTGAGCGCGGCGATTTCGTCGTCGTCTGCCGTGAAGCCGTATGCGTCCTCAACCGCCATAATCAGCGTAACTATGTCGAGGCTGTCAAATCCCAAATCTTTTATAATATCGCACTCGAGCGTAACGTCGTTGCGATCTTTGCCGAGTTCGGTTTCCATAATGTCTTTGATTTTGTCGAGAATCATACATCCCTCCTGTCGTTTGTTATTTTGTTGTGCCGCTCTAAAAAAGAGTGGTCTTTTTGCGCAAAGCGCAAAAGTTAGTCTTCTATTGCGTTTATATCTATTTCGTAAGCGATTATATTCTGCTCTTCGGCGCACACGCAAGCGTGATACTCGTCCCATACGGGGAAATGCTCGAAGTGCGCGTCGTCGGGGATTTCCTTCCTCAATCCCGAAAGCCCCTCTCCCGTGAATTTGAGATAACTCTCTCTTTCCGTCCACTTTTCAAAGAATTCTTCAACGTCCTTTGCGTCGATAAAATCGAATTTTTTGTAGTCGATTTCGCGGATTTTTTCTATGTCAACGCCTATTTCGGAATGTGAGATTCCCAACATCATCACGCCTCCCGAATGGGAGAGATTGAAGTACACTTTGTCGGTGTCGAATCTCGGTTTTTCGCCATCTATGCGGACGATTTCCACTTTGCTCGGCAATTCCGCGCCGTATCGCGACATTATATCCTTGTAGTTTTGATAGCAAAACTTGACAAATTTGTCGCTGTCCGCTTGCCCTTTTGCAAAAAACAAAACCATACTATTCCTCGACTCTCAAAAGGGAAACAACCTTGTCCACGCCGTCGAAATTTTCGATTTGCAAAAGCGTTTTTCTTATGTTGCTTTCCTTCGTTTCGTGGGTTACGAAAACAACGTACACGTCGCCGTCTTTCCCCTCTTTTTGCAAAACCGATTGGATAGATATACTGTTTTTTGCAAATGCCGCCGCAATTTTTGCAAGGGTTCCTTCACTGTCGCGCACTGAAAGTCGGACGTAATATTTCGATTTGAAATCGGTTGCAAACAATCCCTCGTCCGCTTCATCGCACTCGAAATCGTATCTTCTATGAACGTCTTTCGATGCGGCAAACACGATGTCGCTCACAATCGCGCTTCCCGTAGGCAATGCTCCTGCGCCGCGACCGTACAGCATAACGTCGTCAACGCTGTCGCCGTGAATATACAGCGCGTTAAACGAGCCTTTTACGCTTGCGAGCGGATGGCTTGACGGCAAGAATGCAGGATGCACCCTCGCTTCTATTTTTCCCTCGTCCGTCAATTTTGAAATCGCAAGCAGTTTTATCTCGTATCCGAGTTCCTTGCCTATCGTGATATCCTCTACGCCGACTCTCGAAATTCCCTCTCGATATACTTTTTCGACGGGAACGCGCTTGCGGTACGCCAAAGAGGAAAGAATGCTGTTTTTGTACGTTGCGTCGAATCCCTCTACGTCTGCGGTGGGATTCGCTTCGGCATAACCGAGTTTTTGCGCTTCTTTAAGGCAGGTTTCGTAATCCGCGCCCTCGTCGCTCATTTTGGACAAAATATAGTTGGTAGTGCCGTTGACTATGCCTTTGAGCGAGGTTATGCGGTTTGCCTGCATAGCGTCTGTAAGCGTGCGTATCACGGGAACGCCTCCCACGCAACTTGCCTCGAAATAAAGCCCGGCACCGCTCTCTTTGGCTGCGGTTTCGAGTTCGTGCCAGCACTTTGAAAACATCTCTTTGTTTGCCGTCACAATACTCTTGCCCTTTTTAAGCACTTTCAAGAAGAAACTTTTTGCGGGTTCTACGCCGCCGAAAAATTCCGCGACGATTTGAATTTCATCGTCGTTTACAACGTCGTCGATATTCTGCGTGACAATGGAAAGGTCAACGCCGAGTTGCTTGCACCTGTCGATGTTTCTTTCCAGAATACGCCTGATTTCGATGTCCAAGCCCTCGTTTTTCTTGATTGTTTCGCGCATATCGTTGAGGATCTGATAAGTTCCGCCGCCGACGACTCCGAGACCCAAAAGCGCAATTCCGATTTTTTTCATAATGTCATATCCTCTGCAAACCGCCCCAAAAACGTATATCTAAATGCGTTTTGTGCCGTTTTAATTCATTTCTTATTCTTGTTTCTGTCGTAGATATATTTCAATCCTTTGAGCGCGAGAGCGCGGTCGGTGACGTCGATAAGTTCGGGTTCGACGTTTTCGACAAGCTCGCTAAGTCCGCCCGTCGCAACCACTTTTGCGCCCTTCATTTCGTCCAGTTCCTTATACTTGCTCACCATATATTTCACAAGACCGGTATATCCGTACACAATGCCGCTCTGCATACAACTTTTCGTGTCCGTACCGACGATATTTTGCGGTTTTTCGAGTTCGATTCTCGGAAGTTTCGCCGCCGTCGTGACGAGGGATTCAGTTGCGGTTTTGATACCCGGTGCAATCGCGCCGCCGATGTACACGCCGTCTTTGGTGACAAGGTTGAACGTCGTTGCCGAGCCGAAATCCACCACTATCACGGGTCCGCCGTAAAAGCGATACGCCGCCGCCGCGCCCACGATTCTGTCAGTGCCGAGTTGGGTCGGGTGAGCGTAGGCAAGTTTTATGCCCGTGTCCGTCTTTGAGGAAACGATGAGCGGCGCTTTGCCGATATAATAACTGCACATATGCTCGATTGTGTAATTGAGAGCAGGCGCAACCGAAGACATAACGCACGCTTCGATATCCTCGAAATTTACGCCGCGCTGTTTGAGCAAGTCGTAAAGCACCATTCCGTACTCGTCAGCCGTGCGTGAAGCCTTTGTGGAAACACGCCACGAAGCAACCAACTCGTCGCCGTCGAAAACGCCGTACTTGACGTTGGTGTTGCCGATGTCCATAGTGAGAATCATTTTTGTCACCTCGCGCCGTAGCGCAGTAGCAGTATTGTTATAAGAGTTATTATAACAAACAACCAAAATATTATCAACCACAAAAAAGACTTCTTTATCAAAGATTAATTAAGCCGTATAGTTTTATATTTGTATGGAAATTCTCGACAACGCCGCCTATGCGCTATGCTCCGCAATCTATGCGCAAACAGAGTGTAAAACCGCACTGAAAATCGACGTTGACACAAACCGATTGTTGTGATATTATTTACTGTCAACTTCATATATCAGGAAAAATTATGATAAGCAAAGCATTCGACGCAATCAAAAAACACGACGTAATCGTCATTCACCGCCACCAAAACCCCGACGGCGACGCAATGGGAAGCCAACTCGGCTTCAAACGCGTGCTTCAAACCAACTTCCCCGACAAAAAGATTTATGCGGTGGGCGATTCTGCCGGCAGATTCTCGTTTATGGAAGGAAGCGTTATGGACGAAATAAGCGACGACGTATATAACGGCGCGCTCGCAATCGTGCTCGATACGTCTGCAAAATCGCTCATATCCGACGACCGCTATACGCTTGCCGAAACGACGATACGAATCGACCATCACATTTTCGTCGAAGACATTGCGGACATAGACATCGACGACACGAGTTTCGAGAGTTGTTGCGGACTCGTGACGTATCTTATGCGCGAATGGGGGCTTACGATAGATTCTTGCGCCGCGAAAGCCTTGTATACGGGCATCGTGACGGACAGCGGAAGATTTTATTACGATTCCACTTCGCCTCGCACTCTCGCTCTTGCGAGTTTTCTGCTTGAAAAGGGATTCAACCCCGCCGACATCTATTCCAATCTGTACGTCGACACATACGAGAACGTCAAAAAACGCGCGCAATTCGTGCTTTCTATACAGTTTACCCCCGACAACGTGGCGTATTCCTATTCGGACGAAAAGCGCGTTCGTGAACTCGATATGGAGCCGCAAAGCATATCGCGCGGATTTGTCAACACCATGGGCGACTTAAAGGGCGTGGACGCATGGGTGAACTTCACCGAGTGCGAACAAGGCGTGTTGTGCGAGATTCGCTCGAAAAACCTCAATATAAATCAAATCGCACTCGCTCACGGAGGCGGCGGACACCTAAAGGCAAGCGGCGCAACCTTAAAAGACAGACAGGAGGCCATGCAGGTGCTTGAAGAACTCAACGCACTCGTAAGAGCAGGAGAAAGAATATGACGGACAATTTTGAAATTAAAAAGAAAATACTCGACAAAATCAAGCAGTACGACAGAATTGT
This sequence comes from Phascolarctobacterium succinatutens, assembly GCA_963593735.1. Classification (GTDB taxonomy): domain Bacteria; phylum Bacillota; class Clostridia; order Christensenellales; family CAG-917; genus CAG-475. The sequence continues at coordinate 10,286 of CAVBBF010000044.1, read as the reverse complement.
CATAACAAGGCACTTCCGCCCGGACGGCGACGCAATAGGCTCGACAAAGGGTCTTGCCAAAATCCTCAAGCTCTCCTTCCCTCAAAAAGAAGTGTACGTTCTCAACGATGACAGTTCGCAATATCTTGCGTTTTTGGGCGGCGAGGACGCGCCTATCGACGACGAAAAGTACGCCGACGCGCTCGTAATCGTGTGCGACACCGCAACGACCGACCGCATTTCCAACAAAAAATATACTCTGGGCAAAGAACTTATCAAAATCGATCACCACATCGACGTAAAACCCTACGGCGATTTGAGTTGGGTTGAAGAAGAAAGGTCGTCGCTTTGCGAAATGATTGTAGACTTTTGGCTCACGTTTAAGGACGAACTCGCAATCGACAAGGAAGCCGCCGCTTGCATTTTCACGGGTATGGTCACCGACAGCGGCAGATTCAAATTCAGTTCGGTCGACGGCGACACTTTGCGCAGAGCCGCCGCTCTTTTGGACGTTGGAATAAACACCGAATGGATCTACTCCAACCTTGATCTCGACGACTTCGACGTGTTCAAGTTCGAGGCATACGTATACAAGAAGATGAAAACGTCCAAAAACGGCGTTGCCTACATCTACGTCGACAAGGCTATGCAAAAGAAATTCAAACTTTCAAACGAGCAAGCGAGCAACGTCGTGTCCTACCTCGACGGCATAAAAGGCGCAATCGTGTGGCTTGCGTTCATACAAAATGCCGGCGGAAGCATAAGGGTGCGCTTGCGTTCGAGATTCGTCACAATCAACGCCCTTGCCGAAAAGTACGGCGGTGGCGGTCACGACAAAGCGAGCGGCGCAACCGTGCATAGCAAAAAAGAGATGAAACAGATGCTTTTAGATGCGGACGAACTTGTCAAAAACTACAAAGAAAACAATACGGGTTGGCTATGAAATTGCTTGTTACAAACGATGACGGAATACAGTCCGAAGGCTTGGCAATTGTCGCAAAATGGGCGGCTAAACTCGGCGACGTAACCGTTTCCGCCCCGAAATTCGAACAGAGCGGAAAAAGTCACTCCATCGACATTCACAATCCTTTCGAGGTCAAACGAGTGGACTATATGGACGGTGTGCGCGCGTTCAGCGTGGACAGTTCCCCTGCCGACTGCGTGCGCTTTGCCACTCTCGGTCTTCACGAAAGTTACGACCTCGTGATTTCGGGCATAAACAAAGGGTTCAATCTCGGCGAAGACATAATGTATTCGGCAACCAACGGCGCGATTTTCGAGGCTTGCACGAGAGGTCTGAAAGCGCTCGCGCTTTCAACGCATACGCACTCGTTCGACGACGCGGCAAAGCGACTGGACGACGTGTACGATTTCGTGCAAAAATACAATCTTTTCGCCTACGGAAACATATTCAACGTAAATATCCCCAAAGACGCAAAATCCATTTTGCTCACAAGACAAGGCGGCGCATACTTCACCGACGATTTCATCGACCTTGCCGACGGAACGTGGCGACAAGAAGGACATTGCATTCACCAAAACAACCACGATTTGACGGTGGACAGCGACGCTACGATCGACGGCTACGTCAGCATAACGCCCCTCACCATCGCACGCACCGACTACCCTACATACGCCACCCTCAAAAACGTCATAGAAAACGCATAGAAACGCACGTAAAAAGCATATAGAAAACATACGGATAACATACGGAAAAGCACATAAAAACATATGGGAAAACGCATAGAAACGCACATAAAAAGCATATGGAAAACATATGGAAAATACACAAAAATTGCGCCGAGAACGCTAAGTTTAACGGCGCAATTCTTTTTTCAGGATTTAACCGCGTCGAAATTCTCTTTGAGAGATTTTGTCGGGTTCAATGCGTCGTCGACGGAAAACGCGGCGGTAGATTTTGTTTTCTTTTTCAGTTCTGCGTCTTTGAGCAATGTTTTCAAATCTTCTGAATTTTCCGATTCGCGAACGGACGATTTTTGAATGGCGAGTTGCTGATTCGTAAGCCTTTCCGCCTCCCTGCGGAAATGCTCTTCCATAACGTCTTTCGTGGCGTTGTTGTTGAGGGAAAAATCCTGCGCCAAAAACTTTTTGAGTTCTATCTCGACGGACACGGCGACGCTTTCGACGTTGAGCGCGTCTTTGTCAAAATGATACCTTTCTTTCATCTGCTCGTATGCGCCGAGCCACTTTGCGCGGAAAAGGCGCAGCCTTTCGAGTTCTTGCCTGTATCTCTGTTTTACGTCTTCCGTCAATCTGTTTGCGTTTTCGGTGGCGTTGACAAGGGCTAGTTTGATTTGTTCTTCTCTGCCCCTAAGCGCTTCGATTTGCAATTTGAGAGATTCGTTTTCTTGTTTGAGCTGGTTCACTCTATCTCTTTGACCGAGTTGAATCTCGTCTGCCTTTGCCTGTTCCAAAGCGATGTAGCCGTCGACGGCGTCGCAGTCGTAACCCCGTCTCGATAGGGGAAATCTCGTTGCGTTTTTCTTTTTCATAATATCCTCGAAAAGACGATTTTTTTTCTATGAAAAAGATAACAAAAATCGCACTATATCGGCGAATAATCTTTTGCCGAAAACCGTCGATTTATCTGCAAAAACGATGTTTTATGTCTTATATACGAACGCATTAAGCGTTTGTTTTGCAAAACGAGCAATTTGGAATATCGAATTGCGAATTGATTATTTGCTCTAAAATCCATTACACTCCATGAAAAAACAAATGCGATTTTATGCGAAAAACGAAGCGATTTTATGCAAAAAGCGAAAGCAGTTTTGCCTTCGCTTTTTCAAAATAATGTCGTATGTTTTTCTAATATCCTCAACGTGAATTTGTCGATTTTATGCGGTTGCGATTCTTAAATTCAATGCTCGCTGTTGAGAAGTTTATGCTTCAAATCCCAAAGTTTTTGCGATAGGTCAACCTTGTATTCCTGCGTGTTGACGACGCGTCTGTACTCGGGGAAGAACGACGTGATTGACTTGTCCTCTCTGTCGCAAATCTCTTTGAGCGCGGGCATATCGTACACGAGTTTTCCGTTCTTGAAAATCGGCACCATAAGTTCTTTGAGTTCGTAATCGGTGAACGTGGTTTTTTTCCAAGTTTGTTCGGGGTGGAAAATCGTGAGCGGTTTCGAGGGGTCGAAAGTTTCGTCCTCGAGGCAAATCAAATCCGCTTGCGCCATACCGTCCTTAAATATACGCACAATCTTTTTTACACCCGGATTCGTGGTCTTTTCGTGGCTGTTGGACACTTTGATTTTCGGCACGAGTTTGCCGTCTTCTTCGAGTGCGCAGAGTTTGTACACGCCGCCCAACGACGCGTTGTTGTAACTTGTGATAAGTTTTGTGCCGATGCCGTATACGTCGATTTTGGCGTCTTGCGAGTTGAGCGCCAAGAGTATGTCTTCGTCGAGGTCGTTGGTTGCGAATATGAGGCAATCCTCGTGACCCGCTTCGTCGAGCATAACTCTCGCTTTGCGGCTCAGATACGCCAAGTCGCCGCTGTCAAGGCGGATCCCGACGGGCTTGTGTCCTTGCGCTTTGAGTTTGTCGAAAACCTTGATTGCGTTGGGAACGCCGCTTTTGAGAGTGTCGTAGGTGTCCACCAAAAGCAAGCAGTTGTCGGGATAAATTTCGGCGTATTTTTCAAACGCTTCGAGTTCGGTGTCGAAAGACATAACCCAACTGTGCGAGTGCGTACCCGTGACGGGAATCCCGAAAAGTTTGCCCGCAACGACGTTGGACGTGGTTCTGCAACCGCCTATACAAGCGGCGCGCGCGCCGTAAATTCCTGCGTCGGGACCTTGCGCCCTGCGAAGTCCGAATTCGCTTATTTTGTTTTTCGTACACTCCTTCAAACGCGCGGCTTTGGTTGCGATGAGCGTTTGGTGGTTTATGAACGTAAGAAGTGCGGTTTCCACGAGTTGCGCCTGCCAAAGGGGTGCGGACACCGTGAGAATAGGCTCGTAGGGAAACACCATCGTGCCTTCTGGCACGGCTTTTATATCGCCCGTAAACTCAAACGTTTCGAGCGCTTTCAAAAAGTCCTCGTCGAAAATTTCGAGCGAGCGCAAATACGCGATGTCGCTCTCGTCGAAATGCAGATTGAGGATATAGTCTATCGCTTGTTCGAGCCCTGCCGCGATAGCGTAGGAATATCCGCCGTTTCCACGATAGAAGATGTCGAAAACCGCCTTTCTTTCGTCGAGTTTGCAGCGGCGATAGCCATTCATCATTGTCAGTTGGTAAAGGTCGGTAAGCAACGTGAGATTGTTGGTTTTGATTCTTTCGGTAGTGTAATCGATGTTTGCCATTTTGCACCTGTTTCGCAACGAATTTACAAGGCGTAAACGTCCTGTTTTTTCATAGCGTTGAATCTGCGTTTATAGTCCTTGGGAACGTGGTAATAGTCGGCGTTTTCGAAGTCGATTGAGATATAATCGGGTTCGCTCTTTCTGATGTATCCGATTTTAAGCAGCAATTCGGCAAAGAATTTCTTTGCTTTGTCCGAAGATTTTTGGCTATCCGTTGCAACGTCCTCAAAGAGTTTGCCCACAAACTTATAGTTTTTCACTTCGTATTCGGTGAGGATTGCGCCGTTTATACCCTTTTGCGCGCTCTTTCTCACGTCGAGATACGCAAGGCGAGAGGTGCGAGCGAGTATGTACAAAACGCCGATGACGAACGAAAGTATCGCAACGATGAGGCACGCGGTTTTTGTGACGGGAACTGCGTCCATACGCAAGTATTCAAGCCAATATCTTCCGATGCAGTACCAGAACAGATAGAAAATCATCAAGATTCCGGGGTATTTCTTTTGGTAATCTTTCCTCCACATAAGCACGCAGAAAATCGCGCCTATCGTGTTCCAAACGCCCTCGTAGAAGAAGGTTGCGCAGAACCAGTTTCCGCCGCCGCCCGCTTGGATATGCGAATAAACGACGCTCTTGAACGCGTCCTCAACGCCGCTCGGGTCGGTGATGTACACGCCGAACGGGAAGAATTGCAACGCTTCGTTCGTGATGGGCAAGCCGAATGCTTCTTGGTTTACGAAGTTGCCCCATCTGCCCACGATTTGACCTATAAGCACGGGGACGACCACGAGGTCGACGACATTCAAAAAGTTGGTTTCTTTTTTGTGGCGAAGCGAGAAGAACACCGCGCCGATAAGACCGCCCACAAGACCGCCTATAATGGTTATGCCGCCATTCCAAATCGCAATGATATTTACGAATTTATCCCAGCCTTCGAGACCGTTGTTTCCGAAATATTCGTCAGCGCGCGGAATGACGTACAAAAGTCTTGCAAAGACGATTGCAAGCGGAATGAGCCATAAAAACAGTTCCACCGCGTCGTCCGAAGATATGCCGATTTTCTTTGCTTGCCAACAGGCGTACAAAAGACCGAGAAGCATACCGCACACGATGAGCAGTCCGTACCACTGCACCGTGAGTCCGCCGATTGAAAATGCAACTCTCGGGTCTTGCGCCGTCGATAAAAGGAAATTAATCATACTTTATTCCCCTATATTGAGTTTAATTGCGCCGCTTTGGCGTATTGCGAGTTTGAAGACGTTTTCGCCGCCGAACATAACGTCGAGCGCGCCCTCCACACCGCTTGCTTTCTTGTCTGCGAACACCAATATCGTGCCTGCAAAGCCGCCGCCGTGCACGCGCGAAGCGACTACGCCCTCGATTTTGACCACTCTGTCGAGCGCGTTTTCGAGGTTGTGATTTCTGCCTGCGGGCGAGTAGGTGTTCTGAAGTTTGTATCTCGAACTCAATCCCGACTCGTTCACGATGTCGAGGAACGCCTTCTCGTCCTTTTCGTCTATTGCTTTTACGGCGTTTTCCACGCGCTCGTTTTCTTCAAAGAAGTGTTCTGCGCGAAGATATGCCCTCTCGCTCACCTTTCCGACGATGTTTTGCTTGTCGCGATTCCACTTCTCTGGCGAAATCTCGTGCAAGAGTTTTGCGCCGAAACAAGCGGCGACTTCTTTCATCTCGTGCGGTATTGCGGCGTAGTCGTCCGTAAGGTCGCTATGGTCGCCGCCCGTCGCGATGACGTAGATGTCGAGATTGTCAAACGACCAGTGCGCTTTTTCGATGACGGGATTGTCAAAGTCGGCAAAATCAATGAGATTTACGCCGCCGAGCGCGATTGCGCTTTGATCCATAAGTCCGCAAGGCTTGCCGAAGAACGTGTTTTCGGCATATTGCGAGGCTTTTGCTTTGAACACCGCGCTCAACTCTGAATCGTTGTACATAACGTTGAGGATTTCCGCTATCGCAAGTTCGAAGGAACTCGACGACGAAACGCCCGCGCCCTTGGGTACGGAAGACGTCATACACGCGCTGAAACCGCCCACGTTTTTGCCCGAGCGTTTGAAATAGTCCACAACGCCCTTAATGAGAGCGGTCGAAGTGCCGATTTCGCTTACGGAAAAATCGGGTTTGGACACGTCCACGCGAAGCATGGGATAACCTTTGGATTTGACTTCGATTATGCCGTCGCTTCTTTTGGATACGCTTGCGAGCGTGTCGACGTTTATCGCGGCGCAAAGCACCTTGCCGCCGTTGTGGTCGGTGTGATTGCCCACGATTTCGATGCGCCCGGGCGAGGAGTAAAACTCAACGTCGGAGGTGTTGAAAACGTCTTTGTGCATTTTGAAAAGTTCTTCGAATCTGTCCGTCTGTTCGCTTTTGCAAACGCCGTAAACGTCGTTGCAGACGGCGCGAAGTTTTTCGTTGTCGAGATTGTCAAACGTCATAGTCTTTTCCTTTGATAGCATATTATGCTATATTGTAGCACACAACGCTCGTCAATGCAAGGCAAATAAAAATTTGTCGGACGGCAATATCTTTGCAAAAAAACCCGCTACGCAACCCTTTTCGGCTTGCACTGACAAAAAGCGTATGTTATAATGTGTTCAATCATTATTTTTGAAGTGTTTTCGGAGGTTTTATGCCAAGGATTTCTTTTGAAGAAATTGCAAAACAGAACGTTGCAAGGCTTTTGGATTATGCCCAAAACAAACTGTATTTGAGTGATTTGGACGCAATATACGCCCAAAATCAACTGCTCGACGCACTCGGACTCACCGAGCCTTGCGAGGAAGCCAAACTCGGCTCGTACGACATATACGACGTTATGAGCGCGCTATCGGATTTTGCCGTGCGCAAAAAGATTATAGACGAGAACGCAAAATCCAATTTCGAAACCAAACTAATGGGCTACGTCATGCCCTCGCCCTCGAAAACGGTCGAAATGTTCGACGACGAAGCAAGTTACGAAGGCGTGGAAAAAGCCTGCGATTTCCTCTGCAAACTCGGCTTCGACAGCCTGTACCTCAGAGGCAAGGACTACGAAAAGAACGTCGTATGGCAGCACGAAGGAAAGCGCGGAAACATCACCGTCACCGTCAATCTTTCAAAACCCGAAAAAACGCCCGAACAGGTTCGCCTTGCAAAAGAAGCGAAAACAGGATATCCCAAGTGCGTGCTTTGCGAAGATATGCTCGGATTCGTCGGCAACGCGGCAATGCCCGCGCGCCAGAACATCCGCATAATTCCATTTGACCTCGACGGCGAAAACTGGTTTATGCAATTCTCGCCGTACAGATATTTCGAGCAACACGTCATCGCCGTTTGCAAGCAACATCGTCCTATGTGCGTAAGCGATTCGACCTTTGCCAGAATGGCGGATTTCGTGGATATGTTCCCCCACTATTTCATAGGTTCGAACGCCGCGCTTCCCATCGTCGGCGGCTCGATACTCGCCCACGACCACTATCAAGGCGGCAAAAAAGTGCTTCCCGTGTTCTCTCGCCCCTCCCGCAACTACTTTAAGGTTGCAGGCTATGCGGACGTAAACGTTTCCATCGTGGACTGGTACAACTCTATCGTGAGAATCGAGAGCAAAAACAGAATGCAAGCCCTCGAAGTGGCAAACAAATTCAGACGCGCATGGGACGTTTATACCAACGAGAAAATCAACGTCGTTTGCGCAACCGAAAAGGACGGCGAAAAAGTCCAACACAATGCAATCACGCCCATTCTTTCCATAAATTCGGACGGCGAATATCAATTCAATCTCATACTTCGCAACAACCGCACGGACGATGCGCACCCCTTCGGAATCTTCCATCCCAGAGAGGAATTGCACAACATCAAGCAAGAGTCAATCGGCATAATCGAAGTTATGGGCTTGTTTATATTGCCGGGTAGACTCGCAGGCGAAATGGCTCAAATCCGCGACATACTCACGGGCAAAACGCCGCTCGATTTCAAGTCTTTGGCAGAGGATGCACACCCCCTTCACAAGCACTTGGGTATGATAACTCAACTTGTCGTGGACAACAGCACGAACTGCCAAGAAGAAGTTGCCGAAAACGCCGTGACAAACTACATCAACGACGTATGCGAGCAAATTCTCGAAACCACCGCCGTGTTCAAAAACGACCAAGAAGGTCAGGACGCGTTTGTGGATTTCATCCGCTCTGTCGTGGATTAATCTTTCAAAAAAATCACATAATCAACGCTTTATCAATGCAAAACGCCGTTTTTAAGCGGCGTTTTTCGTTAAAATCTTATCTTTATTCTTTTCAAGCGACTGCAACACGTCCATAGGCGCAACCACGATTGAATCGCCCACTCGCACCGCGCCGTCGCCGTAGCCTGCATACGGCGTGCCGTAGAAAACGAAGCGATTGCCTTTGGGAATATTCGGATTGCCTTTCATTCCGCCGTCGAGCAAATCGCCAAGCAAATTATCCCCGAAAGCCTTTTTCGCTTTCTGCGTAGAACCGAACGCAACTATATACACCTTCTCGCCGTTTTCGTTTGCCAAAACCGTGTACGACACGGCGATAACGTCGTCCGCGTCCCTGTGATATTCAACCGTATACCCTGCATTTTCCGCCTTCGCAATGCACTCGCTCTCGTAATTGCACGCAACAAGCGTAACCGACATCAAAATACATATCAGCAAGAGCGGCATTCCATTTGCCAAAACTTTCTTCATATTTTCCACCTACCGCAATTAGAATGTAACAAATTGTCACATTTCATATAGTAACAAAATGTTACAATTTTGTCAATAACAAACGTAAGGTGAAATGTGGAAAGCGGACTTATCGGGCTTAAAACAATACGGAAAGAGAAAGGTTACAGTCAGTTGAAGGTAGCCCTTGACTTGAACATAAGCCGAGAAGCGTTGTCGTATTATGAAAACGGCAAGCGCAATCCCGACATACAAACCCTGCGCCTATTTTCGAACTATTTCAACGTGTCGATAGACTATCTTGTCAACGGCAAAGAATTTGAAAAGCACTGACCCACCGTCAGTGTTTTTTTATGGTTATTTAATATAATTTATACTTTCTAATTTACTATAAAAAAACGAATCGAGTTTGTAAACGCAATAGCAGTTATTTAATCCACCCGCATAGGCTGTGAGACCGCCAAATAAAAATAAATCCGAATCGAGTTGCAAGTGCATTATCCGCCCGCATAGGCTGTGAGAGTGTCTAAACAGATGTATAACGAGAAAGAGACACTCAAACGGCAACCTAACCGAATCGAGTTGTAAGTGCGATATTGAGATGAAGAACAAGAAAGAGCCGCTTTCATAATCAGGAGCGTACTAAACCGTACGTGACTGTTTATGAAAACGGCTCTGCCGCAGTTATTCGCTCAATAGCGCGCTTACAACTCGATTCGGGAAGAGAGGGCGCGAGAAAGAGTGCTTTCATCCGCATACTCTATAACACTCCCCTCCGGCAATCCTCGTGCGATGCGAGTCACTTTGATGCCCATGGGCTTGATGAGGCGCGCGATGTACATTGCGGTCGCTTCACCCTCAACGTCGGGGTTTGTGGCGAGAATGACTTCTTCAACGCCGTCGAGTCGGGATAACAGTTCTTTGATTCGTATATCGTTGGGGCCGATATGCTCCATTGGCGAAATTACGCCGCCCAAAACGTGATATACGCCTTTGAAATCCTTGACTTTTTCAAGAGCGACGATGTCTTTGGGTTCTTTGACAACGCAAATCGTGGTGGGTTTGCGAGTTGCGCAAATGTCGCAAATCTCGTTTTCGGTGTAGTTGCCGCAGATTTTGCAAAAGTGAACGTTTTGCTTCACTTCGCGGATTGCGTCGACGAGTTCGTTCACTTCGTCGTCGGGCGAATTGAGAATCGCGTATGCGTAACGAGCCGCCGTCTTTTCGCCGACTGACGGAAGTTTGGATAATTGTGCAATAAGTCTTGCAAGTGGTTCGATGTACTTC
>CAVBBF010000043.1:0-15103 GCA_963593735.1 Phascolarctobacterium succinatutens | reverse complement strand
GATTATGGGAATGCGGTCAAAAAAGTAAAAAATAAAATAGCAAAAATGTCCTCTACAGAAATCAACAATTTAATATACAGCATTGGAAGGAGAAAATAATGTTACATTTGGACAAACTGGAGATAACGGGAAAACGGGGAACATCCGTTATAGAATTTGCTCAAAATTTAACTGTAATTATGGGCAAATCAGAAACTGGAAAAACTACGATATACAAATGCATAGACTATCTTTTTGGCGCTAAAAGTAATGACACGCGCCGTCCTTTCTTAACGTCGACAGGGTACGATACGATAATAGGTTATTTTACCACGGAATTAGGGACAATAAAGATTTCTAGAAAAGTCGATGCGAAAAAACTCACTATAGAAACGGACATTAAAGATATTGATGCCACGAAAGAATATTCAATTGATCCTAAGAAACCCGAATGGATCGGCAACATATACAATCAACTTATTGGTGTTCCAAAAGGTTTAAAAATTCCTTGGAGTCGAGATGGGAAGATGAAGGTGTTTTCATGGCGTACCGCAAAAAATGCGTTTATGATACACGAAAAACGAGCTGATACCGACGAGTCTGTTATTTTGCCAGAAGCTACAACAGAAAAGACCGCCTTTTTATCGAATTTGCTTTATTTGCTGTATAAAATAGACTTCACAGAATATGATGCGGAAGAAGGTACCCGTATTAAGAAAATAAGAAAAGCTGCAATTCAACGATATATTAAAAGTAAAAAAGAACTAATTACTCAGAAAATGGTTGAATTACAAGGTCAATTGGAAGGTGTTTCTTTGGACGACAGTAATATTGCTACAATTACGACCGAAATCAAAGAAAACCTAAATAAAATCAACAAATCCATTCAACAAGCCGTATCTCAAGAACAAATTATTTCTAAACAAATCATAGAACTTCAAGAACATATTAACGAGGCAAGGGTCTCGATTGATAGATTTGAGATTTTAGAAAGTCAATATGCTTCTGATATTAAACGCTTGGGGTTTATAGTCGATTGTGAAAGAATCACATCTTCAATTCCCAAAGAGACAAAATGTCCCATATGCAATGGTCAAATCGAAATACAAAATCAAAAATCTTATATTGAAGCAGCAAGAGCGGAATTGTCAAAGACAATGGATAACGCAAACGAACTCAATGATGCTAAAAAAGATTTACAATTAGAACTGCAAGAATGGGAATGCAAGCTGTCTTCTCTAAATCAGGAAAAAGCAGCCATTCAAAAAACTCTTAATGATGAATTAGTGCCTGTTCAAAATAATTTGGAAGCACAATTATATGCGTTTTCTCAAATCATAGAGTATAATAAAGCTCTTTCATTATATGCTGAAATGGATTCTTTATATGATAAAGACTATGTGGAATATGACAAGATCGAAGCTGAAATAGACTATAAACCGAAAGCACTTTTTGAACCGGATTTTGCAGAAAAAATTGCATCATATTACAAGAAATTGCTTGAGGAAACTAATTTTTCTCCTATCCAAAAAGTAGTGTTTGACATGGACTCGTTTGATATGGTGATAAATGATAATCCAAAGCCAAATCGCAGTAAAGGTTATTCCTCATATTTCAATTCACTTCTTGTTCTATCTTTGAGATGCTATTTTAATGAACATGCTGAAATAAATCCTCACTTTTATTTGCTTGACTCGCCATTACATGGTTTAATGACAGAAACAAGTGACGAAAACAACGAGGATGATTTAAGGAAGGGTTTTTTCAATTATTTGTTCAACAATTATGGTAATGATCAAATAATCATAATAGAAAACACAGAGAAAAAAGAACTCCCTAAAATTGACTTTGATAGTAGATTCGTAAAGGTGTACACTTTTACTAAAGATGAGAATAATGGACGATATGGCTTCTTAGATGGCGTTTTCCAAAACTAAACAAATGCGTTGTTGTTAAGCAATCAAGTTGTGCAAAATATTGTATCACGTGGCAATGCATATGGTCTAAGATGACTTAATTAAGACAGTATTAATATAGAAATGTGCCTGTTAGACGTGCCGTAGTCTTGATACAAGTGGCGCCGCTACGCGTCGCCAAAGACTACGGCACGCCTTCCCTAAAACACTAACCCGAATCCGGGCAGATCAGCACGGAGCGGAGCGAGGTTTCGCGCTAACCCGCTTGGCGAAATCCTCGCTTATCCGTCATGCCGTTGCTGTTGACTTGCCTCGGCATCTTCGGTGGTTTTTAGTTGGAAGTTCGTAGGCGCGATTTTGTCTTTTGGCTTATTACGCCAATCTGTTCGCCTTCGTTGTAACACATAAACTTGTCTTGCAACAATAGTTTCTTTTCTTCAACTCCAATACCGCATAACACGTCGTTTTCATCTATGTCGGATATAACGTACACAGGTAATTTTCGAGAGTAAACAATCTTCTCATTCGTCTTGCCGATGTACTTCAAAATGTACGCCATTGCGTTACCCATTTTCACGAGATTCTCATCTACACGTTCAAAGTCATTTCGCCCAAAACGAGCGTTAAAGTATTCGCTTTGCAACGTTAACTGCATTTTATGAGTATTTAGATTGAAATCTTTCTTCTCAATCATTTCACCCGGAATAGTGCCTTCGGGTATATAAAACAATCCATGAAAGTGCAATCTTTTCGTCTTTGGCGCACGCTCCCACACCCCCATATAACGCCATCCTTTTCGAGATTGCAACAAGCTTAGGATGTTTATCAATTTTTTCCTAAACGACTTCTCATCGTGCTTTGTATCGTCGTATGTGAACGTCACAAAGTAGTTGAAATCGTTAAGGTATGCCTTGCGTATGAACCGCGTTTTCCTCGCTATGAGATTCCTTAATTTTGCATCGAGTTTTGAATCGACGTAAGCATCAGCATCTTGCTCTTTGGCGAAATATGGGCGCATACCTTTGCACAAAAACTTACGACGCGCTTTCTTGCTCATACCGTCGGATTCGGCATATAACTTTTCAAAAACTTCGCTCCGTTTTACATACTTTTTCATTGGCTTTGGCGGTTCGGTTTCAAATGGTAGATCGTTCGATTCAACCGGTGTCATATCCGCAAAATCCCACTCGTCTTGATTTTCCCGTGACATAATTTCTTGCGTTTCGGGTTCGCCACTTGATACGCTTAAAGTTTGCGTTTCGTCGGGTACTTCGACAGGTGTTTCAACAACGCGCTTGCGCTTACATGGATTGCTCGTATGCGGTATGGCAATGTAGTGGCTGCCGTCATTATAAACCTTTGCGTCTTTATAAAACATATACATCACCCCCTGTCACGATAAAGCGAGTCTATGAAATAACTATGTTGTTGTTTGAGTTCTTCCACGCTCGCTTTCTCTGTCGCATAAGTGATATAGTCGTTCAAGCCGACCTTTGCCTTTATTGCCATATCGCTGAAATAATCTGAAAAGCAGTCTGTCGAGAAACGCTCTTTATAAATCTTATAATTCATAAGGTTGTATCTCTCACGATGTTTCTTTCCGTCCATAGTGCCTTGCTCTGTCTGCACAAACACGGTCGAATATCCATACTTGTTATAGATTTTCAAGTTGCGCTGATACAGCAAGTTCACAAGCCATTTGAGCGCATGCATAAACAGCGTGTTGTCCCCACGCTTATATCGAAAATCGTAATATAGTTTGATAAACCACTTGAACGCCTTTTCCGCTATCATTTCTTCAAGCGTATAGAACGGCAATGCAACGTGAGTTTCTCCGGTTGATATAATCGTCACAATGTCGGCAAGATCTCGTGCGTCTGCGCCCCAACTTTCAGGGCGTTGCTCATCGGTGAAAACTTTTATAAACGGAAAATTCTCAACCGTTGCCGAGTGCCTGCACATTTTGAGCCAGTTGTTGAAAAGGTCGTTCTTTTGGTTCGTTTCGAGCGTGCCTTTCTTGACTTCTTTCAATTCAAGGTTGTTGCCGCGCTCTTTACCGACTTCCGTTATAAGTACAACTCCGAACTCGAAACTACCGTTGTTGATATTGTCCGCAATGACCTTTCGTCCAAGACGCAAAGTATCGAAGTCGAGAATGTGCGCATTATGACTTAGACTCTTATCCCGCCTTACAAAAAAGTCTGAACTCCATATCGGGAAATTGCCACCGTCCATAAGCACGCTATCCTCTCGCACGGAATAGTTGGACACGATAAGGCTGGATTCGATGACGTATATAAAGTACAACTTTACATAGTTCGTCAATACGTCGAAAAGATAATACGTTTTGAGTTCGTCATTGTATGTAAGTCCGTATAGGTCATAGTCGTAACCGTACAACTGCCACTTTGCATTACGATGCTTTTCAAAACGATCTCGTTTCAACTTCATCCATTTCTCGATACTTGCAAGATTGTAGATGACGTGATGTTCCATACATTTGCGAACTTCCATTTCAAGTGCAATCCACGGAAAGTTTGGAAATCGCATATCGTTTTTCTGCAAGAGTTCAAGCGCTTTTTGTCTAAACATAACATCTTGCGAAAGTGCCATATCCGTAATGATTGTGGTCTTGCGTTTGCCCATACTTCCGCAAGTCATAGACACTATCGGAAGGGCGTTTATGAAACCGCAATTTTGAGCCTCTTTATGGCGTAAAATATCCACTGCGATTTTACGTCTAATATGCTCAAAAATAAGCCACGCAAAAGGCAGTAAACTCCACCACGGAAAGTACTTGAAAATCACTTGCAAATCTATGACGAGTTTCCTTGCAATCGTGTATATCGAAACAAAGTCAAACGACACCGAGAAATATAAAAAGTATGCAAAGAACGATATGACAATGGTCGTCAAATTCAGGCTGCAAAACCATATAATCGCCCACACAATCGGGATCCATTTTTGACAGCTCAAAAAGGCAAAATATCCTATGATAAATTGCATCGTCGGCTGCGTTATTTTTCGTGAAATCGCCTTGTGAATTTGTAATGGTTTTGAGTCTTTGTTATGCTCTGTGTTGGGGGTTGAATATAACTTCTTTATAACAAAGAAAAGCACAAAAATAAACGGCAAAACTATCACTAAAATTTGTGCTACGATACCCAGTTTTTCTCCTATGGTTTTATCGTATAATATGAAGTTGTCAAGGTTCGCAAACAATCTCCAAAACTCAACGAATTTGACTTTGAAATCACCAAAGTCAGATGGAAGTATAGACTCCCATTTGATAGCGTTTGAGCCGTCGAGAATGCTCGGATTAAATTCTGCATCTATACCGAATAGTTTGCAGAAATAGTATTTTATCGAGTGTATTAAATCGGTTAAACTCTCGAATATGCGAATATAGGACGTTTTGAATATAAGCGCAGCGAGCAGTATAAATGCTATTGTAACAAGGACGCTTATCACTATGTACGCTATGTTTTTCTTGCTCATAAGCCACCTCCTATATTAGTTGCTACATTGAGTATCCTTGCCTTGTTATCGGTCGTAATAGAAGGCAATCGGCTACCTGTAAATATCAAGTAGCCGACTGCGAATACAACCAAAATAATGAGCAGAATACATACGATTCTTTTCACTGTTTTCATTGTATCTCCTATCCAAGTTTTATACTGCAAGTCGCACTACAATCGGGGTTGTCTTTACTCGTTGCCGTAAGCGTCAAATACACGGTGTAAGTGATGCCAACTTTGTGATATTTAAGCACCGTAATTTTGCACTCCGCGCCATCGATTTCAAGACTCAAATAATCGTATGGATCTTTGTCTTTTATAACCGCATACGTGATGCTCGAAGTCTTGTCTTTATCCCAAGTCAGCGTCCACTCAAACGTCTGCGGAACACCGTCCGGATGAGCGGTTGCGACCACCGTTTTAGAGTCGCCGACAGCCCTTGTTGGATTGCTTTCCGCAAAGGCAATATCATACGATTTTATAGGCTCGAAACAAAGCGAAATCATAAGGCAAATCAGGCATAAAATCAGCATATAAATTTCGGCTTTTAACAGCACTATTTTTTCTTGTTTCATACGCTATCACCGCCTTGTGATTTATCCTTTGCTTTTCGCTTTTCTTTGGCGGATTTTATCGCCTTGAAGGGAGCGCAAATTACGAGCCAAATTCCTTTGAAGATATACGGCAGTATCGGTGCAAGAAGTATTAGGCAGATGATGAGAACGATAACCGCAATGATTATCTTCCACCATTCCAACTTCTGAGCAGGAGCCGTAAATCCGTTTATGACGTCGGTAGGACTGGATACAACCGGAATTACGTGATACACTCCGTCCTTGTTGAACGTCAGTTCTATGATGTCAAAGTCAAGGAATATGGTTTCGCTTGCAATATAAGTGTCAGCCTCGTCCTCGGAAACATAATTGCCCTCGTTGTCACTCCGTCCGCACGCTTGAGAGAAATAGTCCGTGTTTGCAAATCTAAACAAGACCACTCGTCTGTTGAGCGCACTCTCTTTTGCATAGAACGCTCTCAAATTTGCAACGTCGTTCTTGTTCACGAGCAATCTTTGAGATACACCGTAGTCGTCGGCAATCAAGTCATCCGCTTTCACTTCGTATATAGGCGAGATGTCCTTATAGTCACCGCTTGTCTGAGGCCAAGAAAAACCATAGTCCCAAAGTTTATCCCACCACGAGTGGTTGGAGTCGTAACTCATAAGATTGAACGTGTCGGCAAGGTCAATGGTTTTGTCGTTATGTCCCATTTGCCTTCCTTCGTCAACGAAAGATTCAAACAAGTCCTTGCTTATCTCTCTACCATTGCAGTCTATGTATCCGTTGCCGAGTTCGTTGGAATACCCATAGATATAATCTGCAACTCTGTTGGCTGCAACGTCACCCGCAACGGGTTTAGAGAAAAGGAAGTCAAAGACCTCATCCAACCCGACGTATGGCGAATAGAAAACCATTGGTATCATATCCGACTGACTGTTTGCCTTGCTAACTTTCGTGGAATTGAAAATTGCTCCGCCGGTCTTTTCCTCATAGTTGGTTCTCACGTTAAAGCACCAGTCGTACTCGATGGAAGTGTAACTATGGTATTTGTTAGACGTTTGCTCAACCTTATATCCCGTGAAAAGATGATAGGGTATTTCCGAATTGGTTTGGTTTATCTCGCGCTTTAACTTTGAGCCTGCAAGCATCTTTTGATAGAACGCTTCGTTGGATGTAATGGCGGCAAGTTTGGTCTTGTATTCCCACCATTCCGCGCGTATTTTTTGCAACTTTCCGTACTCTTGATAGATTCGTTCGGGGATAGAGAAATACACCGAGTTGACTTCGTTGTAATGGCCTTTCCCTTTGCTCGAAACGTTGGTTCTGAACGATGTGTGATGCACTTCGAGTGCCAAAGTTTCAAGGTCTTGCACAACGCAATTCAACGTAGATTTTGCGTTAGCGTCAGGGCCGTATCCTTCCGAATATCCCGTGAAAGTGTACGTTCCGCCGACGCCGTATTCGGTAGCATTTTTATCTCCGTACGTTACGAGTTCGATGCCCGAAATATCGTATCTGCGTTCGTTGGTATTTACTCGTTCCGCGAAAGTCTTATCGGCTATTTTTCTATCTACGATTTTGTATTTGTAGAACAGATTTTTATAGTCGTTTGATGACTTACTGCAGAACTGCAAATCAAACTTTTCATACCTTGTAGGCGAGCCGTTTTTGTCGTAACTTACAGCCATTTGGATTTTGTTCTGTTTACTGTTTGTTGACAAATTCAAGGCTTGTGGATTATAAATCAGCAGATAAAGTCCGTAATTTGCTCGCATATTGGATTTGAACGAGTAGCAATACTCTATAAAACTAACAATGCGCAGCGTTCCGTTTTCGTTGTACGGATAGTCTTTCAAATCGAAAGGCTTTCCGTCTATGGTGGACGACAAAAGGTCATCTAAAACGTTCGTGGTGTCAAACGAATTTTCACTTGACGCATACGCAATTTGCGGTGTCCCTTGCATCATCAAAACGATGGTGCAAAGGACCAAAAGTATTGCCATAACCAAACGGCTATTTTGCTTTGATTGTGCCATCCGGCTGTACCTCGAATACGAGTTGTTCTTGCAGCGTGACACCTTCCACCGCAACGTAATTATGGAAACTGATTTTAATCACCGCTTCGCCATTGTACGAGTAAACAAGCAGCGTGAAGTTATCTACGGAATTATCCACGTCGTCTTGATTGAAAGACACTTCCTTTTCGGGATAGAGTCTTTGCAAAATGCTTTGCATTGTATAGTTACCGCTGATAACGAAATCGTTTTCGTTTTGGGTAATGTCAAAGCCTTTTGTGAGATCTTCCTCCGCGCCGAAACTGTATATCTCTCCGTCCACCGTGAAGTCAAAATCATTGTCGTGCGACACGTTCGGAACAATCTTTAAGGAATAACCGCTTATGTCCTTATTGACCGCTCCGAAAGTGTATTTGACAACGAATTTATTTTCCGCGTCTTGTTTCATTATGTAGTTGTCATAGTCCGAGAGCATTCGCTTTCCATCGCTTTCAACATAAAAAGTTTTGAAATCAGATGTAAAACCATTAGTGAAGAAAGCAATAGAACCGACGGCAAGCACCAAGAGCAATACACATACGATTACGGCAATCGTCTTGCCAACATTCATTTGCTTTTTCATGCTCCACCTCTAATTAAAACGAAAGCGTTGAATCAGAAAGCGATACGCTTTGCACGCCTGATACCGTACGAATGTTGATGGTGGTGCTGATACCTGTTTTCACTTCGGTGACTGTGATAGCAACATACGGGAGTTTGCCGTCCACATAACTGTAAAAGCTCTGTTCGGATCTACCGCTTCTATCTGCTTGCGTTCCGCTAAGTGAAGAAGGCATATCTTGTGCAATTATTTTCAACTTTCCGTTTTCAATAGAAATGTTGTTGACTACAACAAGTCCGCCCGGTTTTTGGAACCACGAATAGAGGTATCCCTGTTCTTCGAAAAAATCGGCAACTTTGTAATTTTGATCCACATAAGTCGTATCAACGTATTCTTTCGTTACGTTATTGTAATTAACGCATTTTATCGTAATTGCACCATAAGCAACTGCCGAGAGTTTGTATTCGGGAGTAAAAGAACTTCCTACAAGTCCAAACTCGTTGTCAAAAGAGAAGTCAAAGTTGTAAGTCTTTGAGCTTTCAACCTCAGCAATGGTTACGTTGTCCCAGTTGCTATCTTGAATAATATTTGCGCCGGTGGGAATAACCTTGATAGACGTAGGCTCGCCGACATACAACACTTGACATTTTGCAGTAAAGCCACCTTCTCTTGTCGTAACCGTGATAATGACTTCATCTTCGCCAAACGCCTTTTTACAAGTTACAGTTGCAACATTGCTACCGTCGCTTTGCGGAGTTACGGTAACGTAGTCCGTGACGTTTTCACTTCCGTGTTGTTTTGTAACGCCCCAAGCAACGCTCCAATCCACGAGTTTGTTGGTTGCCTCGACGGGAAGGACGGTTGCTGTAAGGGTTACGGATGCCGTATGACCGGACTCTGCCGCTGTCGTTGCATCTGCCGAAAATGCAAGCATGGAAGGCATTTCATATATTTGACCTTCAAACATATTCTTGCCATCGCCGACTGCAATAGGTGTTTCCGTATTGTTTTGTTTCATTTGCTGAATTACAAGTCCCAGCGCTGCGCCGACGCCTGCAAAAAGGACTAAGATTGCCATAAGTGTCGCAATCCATTTGATACTGTTTTTCTTTTCTTGATTCATATTAATTCCTCCATTTTAGAAAAAGAAATACGGCTGTATTTCAAGCCGTATTCCGTGACGCTTATTTATCTGATAAGCATATTGAGCAATGCTCTGTCCGATGATTTGAACGGCTGAATCTTGCACTCGTAAACTTCGCCGTCTTCGTCAAAAGAACGTACGCCATAGGTATTGCCCGAAACGACTTTGCCTGTTTTTTCGTCCTTGATTTCGTAGGGCGTTACAACGAGTTCCGCTTTGTTTTCATTGCCGAAAACGATATCCAAAACCGTGTAGCCCGTGAAGTCCGGGGGCATAAGTTGCACTCTTGCCTCAATGCCGCGCACAACGCCTTTGATGAAGTATGTAAAATACTGCTTGCCGTTTTTCTCGTAGGTTTCTCTTTCTACAAAGATTTTCTTATCCATTGCTTATATCCTCCTTATTTTTTCTTCCCGATAGTACGAGAGATGGTTCTTGCCTCGGATTTGGATTTGCCTTCGTCGAGAGCCTTTTTGTACTTGTACAGACCTGCGTGATCCGATTGTGCTTGTAAGTATCCGGAGCGAAGTCCTGCCTCGTAATCCGTGAGTTGTTTGCCTTCTTTTGCACCGTGTTCATGCACCTTGTTCTTACGCTCCGATGCGTAGTCCTTCGCTCTCTTGGAAGGTACACTCCATCTGCGTTCGCCATATTTGTTTGCCATTGAAAAATTCTCCTTCACCCGTTTTGCCGATAGTGCAGCATAGTGATTTTTTGTTGCCCGTGTTGCCGTTAGCTAAGCGCGAAATTGTTATATTAAGTTGTAATTTTTTGCACGCCGATTAGTTCAATGAAACATCTCGTTTCCAGCGACTTTGTATATGGAAGGTGGCCACCTTTATCTCTCGAAAGTCCAAAACGATAATGTCGATTTTATCGCCTAAATCGGCTTGTGCAAATATGTATCCAAATAGCAATTACTTGCTAAAATGGCGTTTTATTTGTTCGCAATTAACACTTAAAGTATCTATTGCGAATATTACATATAAAGCATTAATCTTTGTAAGTTCTTATATATGCACCTGATTTAACTCGTTTTCCGTTGATGTTTTCTCTCATCGAAAAGAACTCGTTGAATATTGCATCTCGCTTTGCAGTACGCACAAAATAGGTATCGTCGCTTACCGTATGAACCTCACACTTATCATTCCACGAAAGCGAAATTTTTTGCTTTACGATAAATTCCGAAGTGCGATAAACGTTATCCGCATTTTGCAAAAAGTCTGCATTTGCGATATCTTCAAATTGAATTTTCAGATTTGTCATAGTTATTTCTCCTTTGCCCGTAACCTAGATAGCGCAGTGTTTTATAACGACTTTTGTAGGAACTCAAGAAGTTTTCTGTTTTGATTTCGTATATGCTCTTTGGTCAGTTGCCAATCGTCTGCAACTACAACTTGCGAATTGTTATAAACGTACAATGCCAGATAAAGCGCAAGCATTCTCGCCGGTGCGTTTTCCATCGCTCTGTTGTAACGGTTCACCTTTTCGATGATTGCCAGCGGCTTTATGGTATCGGTACTTTTATCAAACATTTCTTTCATCCCGTAGTAGTAACGAATATCCCTTAGATCGTTCCTTATTTCTTGAAGTGTCAACATCTCATTTGCCTCCTATTTTTTGCCGAATTTATTAATAATCGATTGCATTATTTTCTTGTCGTTATCGTCACATTTCGTCATTAGCGATTCCAAAAGCAACTGTTGGTTTTCGCTCAAGTATTGTTTTCCGATGTAATAATCTTCTGAAACAAATACTCCGCCGTTATGACTTCCTGCGATTGTGTAAATCGGGTAAGATAATGAAAGTTCAAGAACGTCGCGCATTACGGTTTTTCTACCAACGCCAAACTCAAATGCGAGATTCTCTATCTTTTCGTGACGACGTTCGCACAAGAGTTCAAGCATTGCCTGACGACGCTCTATCGCTTTCATTTTTCTCACCTCCTTTGTCATGATGACTTCATTTTTGCGCGCTCACGTCCCAGTTCTTGGGACATGAGAAAAACTTTTTTATTTTTTTTACAAAGAAAAACGCCCTGACAAACAGTAGTCCTATGATTAGAACTATCTGTTCGCCAAGGCGTTTACATCCTTGTTCTGACACCCGAAGGTGTTTCACGAACACTTAACTATGTAGTATTGAATCAGGATTTATCGTGAGTACTGTTTCAACTCGACCTCAATTTGCTAAATAGCCGTATGATTATTCAATTTGCTGCTTCAACTAATTTGAAACTCAACTCCTTTTGGGTATGACGTTTGCTGAATATAACTGCTTTGCATTTGTCGCATTGTATCCGCAAGCTTCCGTCACAATCTTTGTACGCTACAATCTTGTGTCCGCATCTCGGGCAGAACATCTTGATTGGAACTGAATCAGAAGATTCCATTTGCGTTTGACCTCCTTCTCCCATAGTACATAAAGAATTGTATTTAATCCACTGCTTGATAGGGTAGGGAAATCCCGTATCACAGGAAGATTATCTTTTGTACCAAATATAAATAGTCACTTTTAAGACGGGGCAAATCTCAATCCGCAACTATGGATATTTCATAAATATCATCAAAGTAAATCTGTGTATCAACCACTTTTAACCAGTGATAAACCTGACTTATCTTTGTTACCATACCTTCAACAATAAGGTAATGTCCGTTTTTATAATACTTTACTCTAATTTCCGTACCTTTCTTAACTCTGCAAAGAACATTCGAGATTGCGTCTTTGCTTTCATCCGACAATTCGATTTTATCTACACGCGAACGTCTCTCTATACGGCTTTGCAACTCTTCCGACAAACCTTTAAGTGCATCAAAAGGCAAAAATTGCGCGGCTCTATTTAAGTCATCGTTTTTATTCTCCATTATGTCCACCTATAAGTTTGTTTCTTTCCTTTTGTGTCGCGCCTTCTTTTAGGTCTAATCCTCGCAACAATGCGTTCTTACCGAATCTGTCTTTTATATTGAGAACCATATTTTCAAGTTTGCGTTCTTTTTTAAGTGCCTCAACATCGGTAAATAGGTCATATCCTTCAGCCGACTCGTCAGCCAATCCCGAAAAACAAATACCAAGACGCCTTATCGGATAATCTTTTGATATTGTTTCTTCATATAGTCTATCTACATATTCTCTTATAATAGAGTAGAGATTTGTGCTGTCTGCCATTTTTATCGTTCCGCCGGATTGGGGGATAACGTCTTTTGAATATCCGACAAAAATTCCTACGTGGCTTGCAATAAGGTGTTCTCTAATAAGCCTTTGGCAACCCGTTAATGTCATTTCTTGAATTACCACGTGCGCCTTGTCATAATCATAATCGCTAAATAGTATTTGAGAGTTAGATATGGATTTGGATTTGCTCTTATAACTCTTTATTTCGGCAATAGTGCAAGTTTCCTTTCCATTTGCATGATCTATAAGGATTTTGGCATTTTTACCAAAGTTGCGATACATCAAATCTTCGGGCGCATTTGCAATTCCTTTCATTGTGTGAATGCCGTATCTTGCAAGCCTATTTGCCGTGCCTTTCGCGATATTCCAAAAGTCGGTTATCGGTCTATGCTCCCACAAAGTTTCTTTGAATGTTTCTTCATCAAGCATTCCTATATGGTCTTTGCAATGTTTTGCCGTGATGTCGAGTGCAATCTTTGCAAGATACAGGTTTGTACCTATACCGCAAGTCGCAGGAATATGCGTGCGCTCGGCAATCTCGTTTATTATTTTCTTTGCAAGTTGCTTTGGTTCGAGTTTGTAAATAGACAAGTAGTCCGTAACGTCTATAAAAGCCTCGTCAATTGAGTATTGATGTATATCGTCCTGTGAGAAATAATCGAGATATATATCAAAAATGTCTGCACAGTATTTGATATACAAACTCATGTGAGGAAGTGCAATAATATAATTAATGTTTTTAGGGATTTCAAACAGTCTGCAACGATTTCTAACTCCGAGCGCTTTCATCTTGGGCGTAATTGCCAAAGTTATAGCACCTTTTCCGCGAGATTCGTCTGCTACGACAAGGTTTGTTTCAAACGGACTTAACCCACGTTCCGCACATTCAACTGATGCGAAGAATGATTTCATATCTATGCAAAGATAAGTCCGTTGCTTTTCCATATTGCTCCTTTATAACAAGTCCTTTATTACTTTTACGGCTATGCCTTGAATTTGAATGTTCTTGTAGAACATATCTTGAAGTGCATCGTTTTCGGGATGCAGCCTTATTAGTTTGTGCTTTTTATCCAAAAAATATCGCTTTAACGTAGCCTCACCGTCATTCGTGAGCGCAACTACGATTTGGCCTTCGTTTGCAGTATCTTGTTTGCGAATAACAACCAAATCTCCGTCGTTTACGCCTACATTTATCATACTATCGCCTTTTGCTTTCAGTATGAAATATTCTCCGGGACCGAAGAACTCGGTAGAGATTGAAACATACGATTCTATATTTTCTTCCGCAAGTATCGGAGAACCGCAAGCAATGTCGCCGACAATCGGACAAGCCGTTACGTCGGACATTGTTTTGGCAAACTTCGATGTAGTGAGATTGCAATGCTTGCCTTTTTTCTCGATTATGCCTTCGGACACCAAATAATTGATATATCTACTGACCGTGGACGGATTTACGTTTATTGCATCGGCAATTTCGTATATAGACGGCGTGCCGTTGTTCTCACGCAAACTCTCGTTGAGTATGTTCAAAATCTTATCTATCGTTTCTTTGTTTTTTACTTGCATTTTATACCCTCTTTTACAATCTGCAATATTTATTGCGTTTTGCAATTTTCATTATATGCTTTCAAAAACAAAAGTCAAGAGATTTTCAGTTTAATTTTTATATGCAATGTTCTTTGCACCAAAAATGGTACATAACTCAAAAAATATTGTCTTTCGGTGGCGTAGCATAATCGCCGATTTCAATTTGTCAAGGGGCAGAAAAAAACAAATAAATTTCAATGAAAAGCAAAAATGTTTTTTCTTTTTCGTTTCACTTTTCCCTTGACCAATTGCTCTCGTCGATTATTTCGCCCTTGTCGAAAGACAAATCAAACGAAAGGAGAGAAAACCCCGATGAACATTACCTTAATGTGTGTTTTTCGCAAAAAATCGCATGAAAATCCCACTCAACATTCGGTTTTTTACAAAAATTTCCCCTAAAGTTGGGTTTGACATGCTCACACCTGAAAAGGATTTCGTGATAGCTTAAATGCAGAAGTTATCAACCGAAACGAAATTCAAAAGTTGAAAACGTCAAATCTAAAAAAGGAGGAACAAGGCAAATGTTAAGGAGCATTCAAAAAGCATTCGATATAATCAAAGCCGAAGACGCAGAAACTGCCATTACCGTTCACACTATCAGAACTTGGTGTAAAC
>CAVBBF010000042.1:0-15201 GCA_963593735.1 Phascolarctobacterium succinatutens | reverse complement strand
GTCCTGTTGTCCGCACCAAAGCCTATAAAAACGAACCGTTTGTGCGGTTCGTTTTTAATTCTTTGCTTACGACAACGGACTTGCGACAATGTCGTATATTTGGCACTTTTTTTGATGAAAGTCGGGGATTTTAATTAAATTTCGACAATGCGATTTTAGGTATTGATTGTTTGAACATTTGCTGTTATAATAGTACGGTAGTATTGTTTTTTATAAACAAAATATATGCTATGTGGTGAAATTATGAGTGATTCTTCTCAAACGACAGAAAAAATCGGCACAAAAGCCAAACTCAATGCGCTTGCGCACAAGTTGTTTGGCTCGACACCCGGCGACGGCGAAATGCAACCCAAAGAGGGCTTCAGTTATTCTCTTTGCGGTTTCGGTCAAAACCTTATTTGCACGATCATCGGTTCTTATTTGACCGTCTTTATGACGGACGCAATCGGTTTCAAGGCGTTGCCTGTTGCACTGCTTATGCTTATTGCGCGTATATACGACGCTCTCAACGACCCGATTATGGGTTCGATTGTTGACAGAACGCGTACAAAATGGGGCAAATGCCGTCCGTACATGAAGTGGATGGCGTTCCCGATTGCGGCTATGACCATTTTGTGCTTCTTGCCATGGTATGCGGACATAGAAAACAAAGCAGGTTCGTTTGCCGCAATCTCGATTATGTATGTAATCTGGGGTATGGTGTACACGGTCGCGGACGTTCCGTATTGGGGACTTTCCACCGCAATGAGCAACGACACTTATCGTAGAGGCAACTTACTTACGATTGCGCGTTTGTTCTGCACGGCAGGCGCAGGTATCGTCACCGTTATCACTCCTATCATTACGGATAATATGACAAGAGGTATGGAGCCGGCGCAGGCTGCGGAAACTCTCAGATGGATTTATTTTGTGATTGCGATCATCTGCTGTGTTATTGCGGTTCCGCTTTTCTTCCTCGGTTTCAAGAATACGACAGAAAGAAACATTTCAACAGAAACGCCCCCGTCTCTTAAACACAACCTCAAACTTTTGTTCAAGAACAAACCTTTGATGCTCATCGTGCTTTCGGGTATCGGCGGTGCGGCGAGAATGCTGTTCACCTACACGGGCGGTCTGTATTTTGCAAAATACGTTATGAACAGAGAGTCTTGGTATTCCTTGTTCACAATGGCAATCGTCCCGGGCGGACTTATCGCGTCCTTGCTCGTGCCTTGGTGCACAAAGAAATTCGGCAAGAAAAACACATATATTTGGTCGCACATCGTCGGCGGCGTGGCAATGCTTGTTGCGTTCATCGTCGGCTTTGCGGTTGACAGAGGCAGTTATACAAGCACGACAACCACTGTCGTGTTGCTCATCGCACTCGTCATCGCAGGTATTCCGTCGGGCTTTGGCAACATCGTCACATATGCTATGATCGGCGACACCGTTGAGTATCTCGAACTCAAGACGGGCGAAAGAGCAGAGGGTATCTGCTTTGCAATGCAAACGCTCATCAACAAAATCGGTATGGCGGTCGGCGCATTCATCGGCGTTTTGGCATACGATATGGCGGATGTCGAGGCAAATGTGCCGCTTAAGGATCCCGTCGCAAAAGACACGATGTGGTTTATGCTCGTCGGTATTGCGGCAATCAGTTTCTTCTTGACAGTAATTCCGCTTTTCTTCTACAAGTTCAATGAGAAGGAACAACAAGCGGCAAAGGCTGAAATCGAAGCGAGAAAGCACGCAAAAGGCGAAAACAACGAGGAAAGCAACGGTGAGGATCTCGTCCAAGAAATCGCGGACGAAGCGGTGCAAGACGGTCAAATCGAAGGCGCACCTCAATTGATTTTCCCAAACGAAGACAATCAGGCGGTGGCAATCGAGCAAGAAAAAACTTGCGACGACAACTGCGCGGAATGCGACAAGCAAGAGGATTGTCCCGACAAAAAAGACAACGAATAAAAAATGAGTCGTAATCGACAAAGAGCCGCACGCAAATCGCGTGCGGCTTTTCGTATACGGAAACGGAAAACGCAAAAGAATAATTTTAAGGCAAACACAAAATCGTAGAGCTAAAAGCGACGCGGCGTAAACTGCAAAAAGTAATGGAAGGCAAAAGTTCGGACAAAGAAAACATATTGAAACAAATGGTTGATTTTGTTAACCGTTCATTTTTTTGTTGAAATGCGGCGAATCGGATGTTATAATATCGATATGGATTTGAAAAATACGGCTTATTTTTTTGCGGCGTTCAGAAAATTGCTCAAAGAATACACCGATTATCAACTCAGAGAATTGAAGGACTACGACCTTACGCCAAACGAAATCGTGGTGCTTTCGAGTATAGGGGTTGTGGGTATGGCGAGCGATATTGCACAAAACGCCTGTGTATCGAAGGCTCTCGTTTCGCGTAGCGTGAAAGAACTGCGCGACAAGGGGCTTATTTGTGCGTCCATCTCGGAAGTGGACAAGCGCGAGCAGAAACTCTCGCTTACGACCGAGGGCGAAAAGGTTGCCGAGCTTATTGCGGAAGCGAATCACAAGTTCTATCAAGCGGCGTTCAGACACTTCGAGGACAACGAAAAGCAAGTGTTGCAAGCGCTTTTGCAACTTATGCTCAACAATCTCGACGAAACGAATCGCTGACGCATTTTTTTGAGCAAATCACGATAAAAATATAAAGAGGGGAACTATGAAAATTGTATTTATCGGCGCAGGTATGGCATCGCTCGTGGCAAGCGAAAGGCTTGCAAGAGCAGGCTTCGACGTGAGCGTATACGAAAAGGATTCCTACGACAACTTGTCCTACGACTGGCACGACGACGTAAACCGCGACGCATTCGATATGTTTAATCTTCCGTTGCCGAAAGAGGGAACGTATTTCCCAAAGCGCAACTGGACGTTCGTTCCGCCGGCAGAGCGCATAGAGGTGAGTCTGCACATTCCCGAAAAGGAACTCGACTGGTCGACCGAAAGACGAATCCTCGCACAGCAATACGTCGACAGAGCAAAGGACGTAGTGGACTTCCACTTTTCTTCGCCCGTTGAAAGCCTCATTGTAGAGAACGGCAAGGTCAAGGGCGTTACGGTCGGAGGTGAAAAGGTGTACGCCGACCTCGTCGTTGACAATTCGGGCGCAATGTCGCCGTTTAGAGGTCAACTTCCCAAAACCGCGCACGTCACGGCAAATCCGCAAAAGAACGAGATTTTCGTTGCGTATCGCGCCTTCCACAAGAAAGCGGACGGCGTAAAAGACCCCGAAAACACCAACAAAGCGTATCTCAAACATCTCGGCGAAGAAGGAATAAGTTGGAGTATAATCGACCCGGCGGGCACTGTAAACGTGCTTATCGGCAGAGCGGGCGAGTTGTCAAAGGAAACGTTTGACAGAGCGTACAAGGCTCTCAAAGCGTCAAATCCCATAATAAGCGACGAAGTCGTGCGCGGAGGTCGCACTTGCATTATTCCCATCAGGTATCCGCTCACGAGAATGGTTGCCGACGGCTATGCCGCAATCGGCGACGCGGCGTTTATGACCATTCCTATGATAGGGAGCGGCATCGAAAACTCTATGAAAGCGGCTTGCATACTCGCAGACGTAATCATAAAATCCAACTCGGTCAAGAAAGAGGATTTGTGGAAATACGAAGTCGAGTACTTTAAACTTCGCGGCGCGGACCACATCGGCATCGACATTCTCAAACGCTGGCTTTTGGGCGCAAAACCCGCAGACCTCGATTGGTTGTTTGAAAAAGGCGTTGTCGACGACAGCAATATGGCGGCAGGCGCAACGGGCAAACTCATCGTACTTTCGCCCAAAGACCTCGTCGTCAAGGTTGCGAGAGGGCGGACAAGGCTTCCGCTTCTTCTTGCAATGAACAATATGCTTATGCGCTCGAAGAAAGCGGCAAAAATCGCAAAGAGAATCCCCAAAACCTACGACGAAGCAAAAATCTCGAAGTGGGAGCGCAAAATCGAAAAACTCGTGTATCACAAGTAAGCAAAGAAATAAAAAGAACACTAATTTGATTCGAACCTAAAAGTCGGGACAAAAATGTAAGACTTTTGAGATGTGCTTCAATCGACGGCGAAAAATTCAAGGTCAATAAAAATAATGGCGATTTGAGCATTCAAATCGCCATTATTTTATACAAAAAGGATGTTGTTATTTTTGGAATACATCATTTGGCGTAATATCGTATAAATCGCACAAAAAAAGTATTTGGTCGTAATTCAACTCGAATATTCCGTTTTCAAATCGGCTGTATTGCTGTTGAGTCATAAACATCTTTTCGGCGACTTGTTTTTGGGTGTAGCCTTTTTGTTTTCGGGCTTCCTTTATATTTTTACCGATGACCTTTGCCGTATCCATACAAACAATTTATCACTATGTGATGTAACACATCTTGACATACATCACTTTATGATGTAGTATTTACTTGTAACCTATAAATAAACATGGACATAAGAGTGAAAAGGTTGATTTCGTTGTTGTGATTGGAGCAAAAAAGTTGAAAGCGGACTTGACAATCAAGTCCGCTTTCCTATTTCCGATTGTTTTACAGAATTCCTCGTCTGTTGGTTTTCATTTCCTTGCGGAAGGCTTTGAGCTCGGAAAGCAACGTTGAGGCGATTTCGGGATAGGTCTTTGACAGACTGTATCCTTCGGCGGGGTCGGTGTCGAGATTGAACAGATAGTTCTTGTACACTTGGTCGATGAACGCCGAGTTTTCGGTGCGCACGCTGTCGTAGTACTTGAAGTCGTAGGTCATTCCGTCAAGTTTCACCGCCATTTGCACGGCTTGACATTTGCCTTTTTTGAGGTAAAAGAGTTTTTCGTGTACACGCGTGGATGTGGGAACGGTGCAGTTCCAAAGCGACGTAAGGTCAACGCCGTCTATGATTCTGTCGGAGGGAAGATACACGCTTCCGTCCTCGTTCGTGATGCCGCAGTAACTCAAAATGGTGTTGAACAAGTCGAAGTTCATACTGCTTGCGTCGATATGCTTCGTCGTTGCGCTCGTTGCCACGCTCGATTTAACCTTGCTTGCAACGTTATCTTGCGACGCGCGCTCTGAATTGTTTTCCCATTGATAGTAGTTGTAAGTTTCTGCTGCGATTGCATCGCCGCTGCCTACGCCGCCGTTGGGATAACTCACAAGAAGAGGCACTTTCATACCGCCCTCGAATGTGGTGTTCTTTCTGCCTCTCATATCGCCGGTAACGCCCTCTCTGCCGGGACCGTTGTCAGAGGTGAACACGACGAGGGTGTTGTCGTAAAGCGAGCCGCTTCCGCTCGGGTCGGGCGTGTCTTTAAGGTAGTTGAGAATGTCGCCGAGATACTTGTCGAATTCCTCTATACATTGGACGTATGTGTCGTCGCTCGTGTTGCCTTTGCCGCTTCCGCTGTTGTCCGAGTAGATGGGGAAGTGCGGCCACGGCGTGGTGTAGTAGGCGAGGAATTTCTCGTCGTTTTCAACGGACGATGATATGAAGTTGAGCATTTGCGCGGTGAGCAATCTCGTCGATTCGGATTGGTCGAGGTTTTCCTTGTGCGTGCGCACTTCCTTTGAATGGAAGTTGCCGCTCTCGTCGACGTAGTCCTCGACCCAGTTGTACGGTGTCATATCGTTGACGTAATAACTGCCGTAGAAGTAGTCGAAGCCTTGATTTGTGGGGAGATACTCGCCGTAGTCGCCGAGATTCCACTTGCCTATGCAACCCGTGTTGTAGCCTGCCGCTTGCAACACTTCCGCAAACGTGATTTCGTCGCCCAAAATGCCGTCGACGTTGTTGAGGAATTGATAGGGATTGAGGAAGTGCGTTGGCGACCACGGATTGGATTGAATGTCGCTTGGGAACACCACGTTGTCCAAATATCCGCGCGAGGAATACCTGCCCGTGAGTATGGAAAAGCGCGAGGGTGAGCATACCGGGGACGCCGAATAGAAGTTGTCCATCATAATGCCGCCGTCCGCAATCGAGTCGATGTTGGGAGTGTTGATGGTGGCGTTTTTGGAATCGGTCACCGTACCGCTTGCGCCACTCACTTTCGAGGCAAGATAACTGTACGCCGAGATGTCGCTGTACGCCATATCGTCCATAAGAATGACGAGGACGTTCGGGCTGTCGCTGTTTGTGCTGTACTTGTTCTTTACGCTCGCAAGATAGTCGTCGTGACCTGCTTGCAAACTCTCCACGGTGGGGCGGCAGCGCAAGTTCATAAAGAAAACGTACACGATTGCCGTGCCGACCATAAGGAACGCACATACCGCGCAAGTTGCCTTCAAAGCCACCTTTTTGACGATAAACTTGTCGGCAAGATACACAAACGTCGCAAGAAGCACGGGGAAAAGAATCAAAACAAAATTATACCAAAGGTTTTTGCCGAAACTTTCCGCACCCCATATGAGGAAAAACACGAACAGTCCGCAAATGCAAACCATATAGGAAATCCACATATACAGCCCGACGTTGCTTTTTGCGAGCATGCGCGCAAAAATGAATACGCCTGCGACAATCGCGAGTATATTGGCGACAAGGGGCAGGAAGTTGTAGCCCGTGCACCACATAACAAGCATAAACGCCGAGCAAAGCGCAAGATACACGATGTCGAAAATGCGCTTGGACTTGTCGATATGCACAAACTTTTTGCCGTCTACGCTTTCGACGTTTTCGGCAGTTTGCGCCTCGTCGTTCTGAACTCGGACGTTGTTTTCGTCAAATTCACTCATAATAACCACCTATTTGTTTTTGATATACAACCAATTTATCATAAAATACGGAATAAAACAAGGAAGAAAGCGAGAGAAGGGGAATTTAATTTTATATGCAACCGTTTTTGTTGAAGAAAGCATAAGACAGATGAGAAATAAACAGCCGTTTTCGATACATTGCTTTTGTGAAAGGCATAAAACAGATGAAGAGCAAGGAAACACCCCTCTGATAGCAACCCTAATTTGCAATTTGACACTCAACATGTTACTTTTGTGAAAAAGGTGTAAAACAGATGAAGAACAAGAAAGAGCCTCGCAAGCAGACAGGAGCGTACTTTGTCGTACGTGACTGTTTGCGCGCGAGGCTCTGCCGCAGTTATTCGCTGTTTTACGCCTTTTTCCAAGATTTGAAGTTGAAAAGAAGTAGAATGGGGAGTATTTCCAGCCTTCCGAGCAACATATCGAAGCACAGCACGAGTTTTGCAAATATCGAATATCCCGCAAAATTGCCCAACGGACCCACCGCACCGCTTCCCGGTCCTACGTTGTTGAAGCAGGTGATGACTGCCGATACGTTGGTTTCAAAAGCGTCGTAAACGCCGAAGTCGTTGTTTTCGATGGATATGAGAAGCACCGACACGAACATAATGAACATGTAGATTATGAAAAAACTCTTGACGTTGCGTCTTGTCGTTTCGTCGATGGGAGTTCCGTCCATTTTTGCCGTGTAAACCGAGCGAGGGGAGAGCGTCTTTTTGACGTTGATAATCGAGGATTTACTGAGAATAACTATGCGTGAAACCTTAAGTCCGCCCGCCGTCGAGCCTGCGCATCCGCCAATGCACATCACCGCAAACAGCACGATTCGCGAGAATACGGGCCACTTTGTGTAATCCGCCGTGCCGAAGCCCGACGTACTCATAAGCGACGACACGTTGAAAGCCGCGTCTTTGAGAGCCGTGCCGAAACTCGTGTAGGACTTTGAAAGCATAAGATTTGCGACAATCAATGCGGTTGCCGCCGCGAATATTGCCAAGAACCAGATGAGTTCCTCATTTCGTATCGCCTTGACGAATTGCCCTATCAAAATGAGGTAATAGAGGGTGAAGTTGATTGAAAACAGCAGCATAAACACGGTGAGCGTCACCTCTATGCCCACCGAATTGTAGTACGCAACGCTTGTCGCTTTTATGCCGAATCCGCCCGTAGAAGCCGTTGAAAAGGCGTGGCAGAAACTGTCGAAAACGGGCATTTTGAGCGCGCAGAGTATGCCGACCAAAATGAAGGTCATCACGATGTAAATCGCATACAAAATAATGGACGTAAAGCGCAATTTGCTCACGATTTTGCCGAATTGAGGTCCCGGGATTTCCGCTTTTGCAAGAGCGGTGGACATCTTGTCGTTTTTGGGAATAAACGCAATGACGAAAACGAGAACGCCCATACCGCCGATAAACTGCGTCAGCGCGCGCCAAAAAAGCAAGGATTTGGGAAGTGCTTCGACATTTGTCAATATGCTCGAACCCGTAGTGGTGTAGCCCGAAATCGTTTCAAAAAGAGCGTCGATGTAGTTGGGGATATATCCCGACACGCGGAAGGGAATCGCGCTCACGAGCGCAATGAAAATCCAAAATAGGCCGCACATTGCAAAGCCGCTTGTCGAACGCATATCTCGCTTGTCCTTCGGAGGTCTTACGAGGATGCCGACTACGCCGAGCAAAAGACATACGCCGATTGCGATGCCAAATCCGAGAATGGTGGTGTCTTCGCCGTATCCTATCGCCATAAAGAGGGGGATGGACATCAGCGCGCCGATTATTACCGCTATTTCGCCCAGAGCGAATGCAAGCAAACGTAAATTCATAAAGCCTCAGTTGTCGAGAATATCTCTCAAATCGTCAAGCCCTTCTTCGAGCGTGACAATGATGACGCTGTCGCCTTCTTTGATAACGTCTTGCCCCGACGGGGTGATAAGCACGCCTTTTCGGATTATGCCGGCAACGAGCAAATGCTTTTTGAGATTGAGTTTTTGAAGGGGAATGTCAAACTTTTTGAAGTTTGCCTTCGCCTCGAATTCGAGAATTTCCGTCGAGTCGTCAACGATGTGGAACATGCGCTTGACCGTGCTTCCCGACTTGTTGCTCAAAAGGCGTACAAATCTTATGATGTGGTCTGCAGTTGAAGTTTTTGTGGAAACCGCGCTGTAAATGCCGCTCTTTTGGAGCATATCGTAGTAGCCGAGTTGATCGATTTTGGTGATGACTTTCGGCACGTTTTGAGAGGCGGCAAACATGCTCATTATGATGTTCTGCTCGTCGATATTTCCCAGCGCGACAAAAGCGTCTGTCGTGGAGATATTTTCTTCAAACAGCAATTCGTGATCGGTGCCGTCTCCCAAAACAACGTCGACTTTTTTGAAACTTTGCGAGAACATTTCCGCAGTTTGCCTGTTTTTTTCGATGAGTTTGGAGCGTATGCCGAGTTTTTCGAGTTCTTGACAAAGGTAGTACGCCGTCGTTGAACCGCCCACGATAATCGCGTCTTTGGCTTGCTTGTTCCAGCCCAGTTGTTTGAAGAAAAGGGAAATGTCTTTCGTCGTGGCGGTGAGGAAAAGCCTGTCCTCTGCCTCAATGACGAAATCGCCGCCCGGGATGATGGCTTTGCCGTTTCTTTGCGCGGCGCAGATGAGGACTTTCACCTTGAATTTGCTCCCGAGATTTTTGAGTTCGAGCCCGACAAGGTCGGAATCCTCGCTCACACGGAACTCCACAAGTTCCACCTTTCCGTTTGAAAATTCGTTGACCTTTATTGCGGACGGGAAGCGAAGCATACGGCTTATTTCGAGCGCGGCTTCGTATTGCGGGTTGACCAAAAGGCTTATGCCGAGATCGTCTTCGTTGCCGAACAATTCGAGATATTCGGGTTTGGAAACGCGCGCGATAGTCTTTTTCGCGCCAAGTTTTTTTGCGATGATGCAGCAAAGGATATTCAATTCGTCGTGGTTTGTCGCGCCGATGAAAAGTTCCGCATAAGCAACGTTCGCTTCTTTAAGCACATCCGCGCTCGCGCTGTTGCCGATAACGCCTTTCACGTCAAATTGATTGACGGCTTTTTCCACCTTGTCGGCGTTGAGATCCACGACGACGACGTTGTGTCCTTCGTCGGCAAGTTCTTGCATCAAGGTGGTTCCGACTGCGCCCAAACCGCTGATAATAATGTCCATCAGATTCCCCTTTGTTTGAGAATTACAATGATTATATCACTTATAAACAATAATAACAACTATAAAATGCAAACTTCAAAAAAGCACACGCAACGCGCAAATTTTTCGCCTTGTTTTTTCAAAACAAAAAACCCGACGATGGCTCGTCGGATTTTATGCTTCGATGCGGTATGTCAGTCGACCGATTGCGTATCTTGCGCAAGTTGTTCGGCTTCTTCTTCCGCCTCTTCGAGCGCGGCTTCCTCGCTTTCGTCTTCCGCCTTGTCGGATTCGGAATTTCGAGAATCCTCATCTGCGGTTTCGTCCGTTGCTGTTTCGACTGTTGTCGTTTCGTCGGTTGCGACGATTTCGTCGTTTTGTGCGCCGTTTTCGCTGCTTTGTTCGAGTTCAACGTCGCTTGCGGCGATTTGCTCTAAATGCGATTGTTCCTCTTTGAGTTTTTCCTTTTTCTTTTCACGCACAACTTGAAGTACGCCGAAGATTGCGCACAGCGCGATGCCCACAAACAAATATGCGGAACCTACGCCGAGCGACGGTGCGGCAAAGCCCAAAATGAGAGAGAGCGCAACGATGATGACGAGCGGGAACACCGCAAGTTTGATGTTTTTGACAACGTATTTTCCGCCGAGCGATCCGAAAAGCGCATATACGACGCAGGTGAACGCAGGCGTAATCCACGGCGTGTTTTTGATTGCCGTTTCGACGTTGCTGACGGCGAGTATAAGCACGAAAACCGCGATAATCACCGTCGTGACGAGAGTGCTCGTGGCAACCGAGAGGGTGGATACGACTTCGTTTTCTTCCGTGCCGAGTTTGGTGCCGCAAATCTCTTGCGCTTTGACCACGCAGGGAATTTTGAGGTTTGAGAGGTTGCCCGTGATGAAAGCGAGATACGCGCTGTTTATGCCGAGCATAGGCGAGTAAATAATCGGCTCGAAAATGCCGGCGAGGAAGTTGATGATGAAGGGGATGAGAACGGCGGTCGTACCCATAACCGTCATATCGGGTTTCACGTCGTAGTAGAGGCAAATTGTTGTCGGCACGGCGAAGAAAATGACCATTGACAACGCCATCCAGATTTTGCCTATGATGTGCGATTTGAGATTGTAATCCATTGTGACCTTAGTTTTATTAGACATAATCGCACCTCCTTACAGTATCATTGCAAAGGCATTTTTCGCCGCCTCTGCCGCTTCGCTTGCCGAACTCGACAAATCCGTCGAGAGCGCCCAACCGTACTTGTTTGCGCAATAACTTATAACGCCCACGACAAACATCGCCACGAGCATAGAGAGCGGCGTGGAGAAATTGTCGAGCCACTTCCAATTCGCCTTGTTGATAAGCACGTCGCAAACGTACATGCACGCCATTGCCACCAAAACCGCGATAAAGTTGTAGTAGCCGTCTATGAAGGCAACGTTTTTTGCAAGAGTTTCGATGCTCATTGCAAGGTAGCCGAGAACCATACCGATGAACGACACTTGGAAAACGAGGTCGCCGATATTCACGCCGCCTTTCTTTCCGCCCGTGGTTTTTGCCATAAGTTTGCCGATTTTCGGCTGATACAAGCGGTAGAAGAAGAGTATTTGAAGTCCGCCCGAACTTATTGCGATTGTCATAACCATTGCCATAGTCGCAAAATCCTGTGCGGAAATTCCTTGCTCAATCATCTTGCTCATAGAGCCGTAGAGTCCTTCGGCAACGCCGTTTGCCATTTGAGTTTCGTATTGAAGGGAGCCGACGACGGACAGTCTGATTGCAGGGAATGCGATTCCCAGCGTGCCGATGAGCGTCACTACGCCCAACGCGATTCCAAGACCGGGAAGAATGGAAAACGTTGCCGAAGTCGTGATGACTTTCTTGATTTTTGACGATTCGATGCCGAGTTTCTTTGCCCTTTGGAGAGCGGACAGCATATAGTAGAGCGACAGTGCGACGATAAACGCCAACACTACGCCGTACAATATGAACACCATCGGATCTCTCAAAGAGAACTCTCTTGCACCTATTGCGGTTGCAAACATAAGCGCACCTCTTTTTAATGATTTTTTAATAATACGTTAAGTATAAATCATAAGTCTTTATTAGGCAATAACTTTTTTTGAGCGTTTGTATGTTTTTTTCAATGCGGTCGCCTTGATTTTTGAACGGACGTATCTTTGCGATCTCGAATTCGCAAAAGAAAGCGCGATCTCTCTTGCTCGTCGCGAAATTGAGGGCAACGGATTTTGCATATTTGCTCGAAATTCTTGCCATTCCTTTTGTTTGGTGCTAAAATTCAATCATCATCTATGGAAGTAGTAGAAATTGCGCGTTAAGTGCCGTGCGAACGTGGGGTGTCGGCGGACGAAGGGCGTTGCTCGCGGTGCAATATTCACTCCGGACTTCACATATGACCATAAAAGGTTTTTTGCGAGTGCTTCCAAAGGAGGTGCTTTTTGTTTTATCAAGAGGCAATCGACTACATCAAAAATATCGAAAGGTCGGGTTCGGACTACGGCATAGAGCGTATGCGCGAACTGCTCGACCTTCTCGGCGCACCCGACAAACATTTGAAATTCGTCCATATCGCAGGCACCAACGGCAAAGGCTCGGTCAGCGCGTATCTCACGTCGGTTTTGAAAGAGGCGGGCTACAAGGTCGGCACCTACAATTCGCCCTCCGTTTTTTGCTACAACGAAAGGTGGCTGATAAACGGCAAACCGCTTGTGAACGCGGACGTGGCAAAGTATCTCACCGTCGTGAAAGAGTGTATAGAAAGCGAGCGGATTTTGCGAGGCGCATTCGGCATAGGCGAGTTCAATCCGACGGCATTCGAAATCGAAACCGCCGTCGCTATGCTTGCGTTTTTCGACAAGGAATGCGACGTGTGCGTGCTCGAAACGGGGCTCGGCGGCAGGTGGGACGCAACCAACGCGATAGAGGATAAAGAACTTGCGGTGATAACGCCGATAGGTCTTGACCACTGCGCGATATTGGGAAATACGCTCTTTCAAATAGCAAGCGAGAAAGCGGCGATAATAAAAGACGTAGCAGTCACCTGCAATCAGCCTGCCGATGTGATGAAAGAGATTGAAAATCCCTACGTTTTCAAGGACGGTAAAAAAGAGTATCGCAAGGCAAAAGTCGTAGTGTGCAAAGAGCCTGTGTTTTTAAGCGGCGATTTGAGCGGACAACGCTTTTTGTACGACGGAAAAGAGTATGAAATATCTATGCTCGGAAGGCACCAACTCACAAACGCCGCAATAGCGATTTGCGCCGTAGAGCAACTGAGAAACAAGCACTTTTCCATAAGTCAGACCGCACTTGAAAACGGACTTAAAAACACCGTGTGGAAAGCGAGGCTTCAAGTTGTCAAAAATGCAAAAGAGGACTTTGACATAACGATTCCGCAAGATAAAGTGCTTGTTTTCGACGGTTCGCACAATCCGCAAGGCGCAACCACGCTTGCAAACGCAATAAAGGATTTGTTTCGAAACAAGCGCGTTCACCTCGTTTTGGGCGTGCTTAGAGACAAGGACGTAAAAGGCATTTGCGAGATTGTCGCACCGCTTGCAAACAGGATAACCTGCGTCACGCCGCCGTCGCCGAGAGCAATGCAAAAAGAGGAGTTGCTTTTGATTGCAAAGCCGCTTTGCAAGGGAATTTGCGACGTGCAAAACGACATAAAAACTGCCGTGCAAAACGCCTTGAGAGGCGATTGCGACGTAGTGATTCTGTGCGGTTCTCTCACGCTTTTTCAAAACCTTAACGACGATAAAAAAACCGAATAATACGCTTATGAAAAACAATAATATCGACCAAGAAAAAATCAAAAAAGCAGTCTACGACATTCTCGAAGCCATAGGCGAAGACCCTATGCGCGAAGGGCTTTTGCAGACCCCCGACAGAGTTGCGCGTATGCTTGACGAATTGACCTCGGGCTATAACGACGACCCCAAAACGCATCTTTCGAAGACTTTTGTCGAGAGCGGAAGCGAAGTTGTCATCGAAAAGGACATAGACTTTTCATCCACATGCGAACATCATCTTATGCCCTTTTTCGGCAAAGTGCATATCGCGTATACTCCAAGCGGAAAAGTCGTCGGGCTTTCAAAACTCGCGCGCGTCGTAGAGGTTTACGCAAAGAGATTGCAACTCCAAGAAAGGCTCAACGCGCAGATTGCCGACGCAATTTTCGAGCAACTCAATCCGAAGGGCGTTGTTGTCGTCATCGAGGCACACCACACCTGTATGAGCGCAAGAGGCGTAAAGAAAATCGGAGCAAAAACCGTAACTTTCGCAAAGCGTGGCGAGGTTGACGAACTTGTCGAAAAAATGCTTATCGAGGGAATCAAATGAGAGAACAACGCAAGTACGATTTTCACGTCGGCAACAAGACTTTCACGGGTGGCACGCACGTTATGGCAATTCTCAACGTCACGCCCGACAGTTTTTTTGCGGCAAGCAGACACGATATCGACGCGCTTGAAACCGCCGAAAAGTTTTTGAAACAGGGAGCGGAAATTATAGATATAGGCGGACAATCCACAAGACCCGGTGCGCAAAGCGTAAGCGCAATCGAGGAGATGGCAAGGGTGTTGCCCGCAGTCGAAAGTATAAAAAAAGCGTTTCCCGACGCACTTGTGAGCGTTGACACGTTCTATCCTGACGTTGCGCAAGCAGCAATCGATTTGGGCGCGGATATGATAAACGACGTAAGTTGCCTCGCCGACAAAAATCTTGCAAAAGTCCTTGCGCAAAACGACGTTGCGATATGCGTTATGCACGACAGGCGCAAATCCAAAATCCCCGACCTCTTTTTCGACAAGGAAACGGGGCTTATGCGCGCGGTCGATTCGCTCTTGTCGCAAGGACTCGACAAAAGCAGAATCTTGCTTGACGGCGGCATAGGCTTCAACAAAAACAACGACGAGGACTGGCAACTTTTGAGGGACTACGACAAACTTTTGGATATGTTCGACGAGTATCCGTTCTTGCTCGGAACGTCGCGAAAATCCATGTTCGGCGGCACGCCCGACACAAGACTTTCGGCAACTCTCGACTCTACGATTCTCGCCGTAAAGCAAGGCGTATTATTTGTTAGGGTTCACGATATTAAAGAAAATACTGCCGTTATACGCAATTTGCTGTAAGAAGACGGAACACGAGCCATTGCTCAAACTGCGTGGCGGCAGTGTCAATCGCCCAGCCGTCATTCAGAGCATAGCGTGGGAATCCCCTAAATAGAAACGAAAACTTTTAGGCGATTGTCAAAAACCGCACTTGTTCTCGCAA
>CAVBBF010000041.1:0-15366 GCA_963593735.1 Phascolarctobacterium succinatutens | reverse complement strand
CAGTTTGGATATCACCCGAGCATAGCGAGGATATCACCGTTGCGACAGCAACGATATCACCCACGCAGTGGATATCATTGCGCCGCAGACGCAATCGGGTGCGGGTGTCCCGCCCTCGTCATTCCGAGCGAAGCGTGGGAATCCAGCCGCAGGCGCATTTTCGCTTCGCTTGATTCCTACGTCGCTTCGTTCCCTCAGAATGACATATGGATATATTCAAATCTTCCGCAACCCAAACACAGTTTGGATATCACCCGAGCATAGCGAGGATATCACCGTTGCGACAGCAACGATATCACCCACGCAGTGGATATCATTGCGCCGCAGACGCAATCGGGTGCGGGTGTCCCGCCCTCGTCATTCCGAGCGAAGCGTGGGAATCCAGCCGCAGGCGCATTTTCGCTTCGCTTGATTCCTACGTCGCTTCGTTCCCTCAGAATGACATATGGATATATTCAAATCTTCCGCAACCCAAACACAGTTTGGATATCATCGTGCAGAATGCACGATATCATCACAAAGTGATATCATCGCCGCAGGCGATATCATTATTATACCTCAACTCCGTTGCATTGTCCTGCGGTTTGGCGACACTTTCATGCCGCCATTTCCGCTTCTTGCATTTTGCGCTTATGCGTTGCTGCAATTGAGACTATAAGTTACATTTGTAGCGGTCGTGCCCGAAAGCCTCTGCGCCACAACATAGACGTAGTATACTTCGCCTTTATTTATGGTGAAAGAATGATCTCCCTTCGTTGCGGTCAATGTTTTTATCAGATTTCCTGCTTGATTGTAAATAACCGCAACGCAGTCGGCATTCGTTGTCTCCAATTCAAACGTGACCCTTATTGCCTTGCTCGTCAATCCATCATCAATTGCAATTTTATAACATTCATATGTCGGCTTGCTTTCTCTTACTGTGAGATCCGCGTCAATAATCTCTTGCGAATAGATATTTGTCGGATCTGTCACGACAACGTCGAAGACCAACTCGACAGAGTCCGTATTATGCACCCATTTATAATCTTGGACACGGGTATATCCGTCGAAGTAGAAATATCTAAACTCATATGTGAAAGTTCCCGGCCCGCCGATTCCTGCGGTGTAGCCACCGTAGTTGTATTGATTGCCAACTCTCTCGAATTTTGCAAGTTCGAGATCACTGCCCTTCAAGTATACTGTTATGGTGACGTTTTTGCCGACGGCATTGCTATCAAGATAATCCTCGATGCCGTTTTGCCCGCCGGTGTCTTTGAAGGATGTTGCGCCGTATACGATTTCGGCATCCACATATATAGATGTGTCTTCAACGCCGTTCACTTTTACCGTTGACGTTACGGCTATCTTCTTAACCTCAACCCTTAAACCGCAATCAACGAAAGAAATGGTATAATTTGCCGCATCCTCACCCGTAAGAGAAAATCTATTGTCGGCGGTAGTTACACTGATATTTGCCCCCACGTCAAGGCCCGTAGTGTCTATCTTGACAAGCACCGTTTCGCCTGCGATTACTTGACTTGTGCCTCCTGTTTCGATGAGTTCGACTGTGTCGACACGGGTTCCGCCTGTATCGTAAACAACGTATGTAACACCGCTCAAACTGATTCCTTTTTTAGTGATGGCGAAGTCTGCGGTTTTTTCAACACTTCTATACACCGCATTGCCCCTGGTTACCACTTTAACCGTATATTCGCCAACCGCTTTCGGGACTCCGCCATCTGCCGCTTTGACATAGTCGGTGTCGGGAGCACCCTTTGCCTTGTACGCAGCATAGTCAACGCAGCCCCAAGCCCATTCACTATATTCGCTCGGTTTGATACCGTTCTTCTCGCCGGTGTACACTTTGTCTTTGACGTTCAACTCCAAAATACGGTCAATCGTTGCTTCTCTTTCATAACCGCAAACGTTGCAATCGAAATCGTCGTCATCGGTGTATGTATGTTCCGCAAAATCTTTGGTTTTGTCATCGTGTCCGCAGGTGGTCGGACGGTAGTGTCCGACTTCGTCGGTTTTCACCCACGTCGTCATATCATACTTGTGCGTGTGAGGAAGTTTGTCAATAGGCTCGGTTTTAGTTTGTCCGCACACGGTGCAAGTGTAGGTCTTCACGCCCTCTGCTTCCTCTGTTGCGGGGGTGGTCACTTCGCCTGCGTTCCAACTATGCGCTTCAACGTCTTTCCTTTCACTCGTATGCGCGCAAGTTGCGGCGTGCCAGTGGTTGGTTCCATCCTTGCTCCACTCGCTTGCAAAAGTGTGCGTGTGCGCAAGTTGTTCGATAGGCTCGGTCTTTGTCTGTCCGCACACGGTGCAAGTGTAAGTCTTCACGCCGTCGGCTTCCTCCGTTGCGGGGGTGGTCACTTCGCCGTCATTCCAACTGTGCGCTGCAACATCTTTCTTCAAAGTCGTGTGCTTGCAGGTTGCAGCGTGCCAATGTTCTGTTTCGTTTTTGCTCCATTCGCTCGCATAAGTGTGTTCGTGTCCGAGCGCAGGGATTGCCTCGGTTTTGGTTTGTCCGCACACGGTGCAAGTGTAAGTCTTCACGCCATCTGCTTCTTCCGTTGCAGGGGTGGTCACTTCGCCTGCGTTCCAACTGTGCGCTGCAACGTCTTGCTTTTCAGACGTATGAGCGCAGGTTGCAGGATGCCAGTGGT
This sequence comes from Phascolarctobacterium succinatutens, assembly GCA_963593735.1. GTDB lineage: Bacteria > Bacillota > Clostridia > Christensenellales > CAG-917 > CAG-475. The sequence goes on along the minus strand of CAVBBF010000041.1, from coordinate 12,715 downwards.
TGATTTCGTCCTTTGCCCATGTCAAGGTGTCAAACGTGTGAGTGTGGTCAAGAGTGCCGACAGATTCCGTTTTTGTTTGTCCGCAAACAAGGCAGGAGTAGGTTTTTTCGCCTTCATCTGTTTCGGTCGGCGCTTTTGTCACTTGCCCTTCGTCCCAACTATGCTGCGCAACGTCTGTTTTTTCGCTCGTATGAGCGCAGTTTGCGGCGTGCCAATGTTCTGTGTCGTTTTTGCTCCATTCGCTCGCATAAGTATGGGTGTGCGTAAGTTTTTCAACAACTTCCGTCTTTTGATAGCCGCAGGTGTTGCAGGTGAATGTTTTCACGCCATCTGCCTCTTCTGTCGGCGCTTTTGTCACTTCGCCGTCATTGAAATCATGGGCGATTTTTTCGGACGTATCCGAGTGCTTTTTGGTTGTGCATTCGTGCCAGTGGCTTGTTTGGTCAAACTTCCACTCGCTTGAATACTCGTGCTTTTTGTCGTTGCAGGCGGAAAGCACAGCAATCGACAACACAAGCGTGAGTACAACCGCAAGGATTGTGATAAGCGATTTTCTTTTCATAGTTTTGTCTCCTTTTTTGAGGGGATATATTTTTTGTGCCTTGCGGCACGGTTGTATTGCACTTTAGCACCTTCGGTGCAGTGATATTGCGGCTTTGCCGCAGTGATATCCACTGCGTGGATGATATCGTTGCTGTCGCAACGGTGATATCCTCGCTATGCTCGGGTGATATCCACACTGTGTGTGGGTTGCGGAAGATTCAAATATATCCGCTTGTCATTCCGTCAATGTCGAGTGAGAAAACTTGCTTGCAAGGGTTTCCAAACGACGATATTTTTGGAGTGATTGCATTTGCACTTGTGCAAATTAAAGCCGTAGGCTTGCGCTATATGCGCACAATCACTGCGGAGCGAAGCGTGGGAATCCAGCCGCAGGCGCATTTTCGCTCCGCTGGATTCCTACGTCGCAACGATGTTGCTCCTCTGAATGACATGTGGCAGATTTTTAATCTTCCGCAACTGCGGCAAAGCCGCAATTTCACTGTCCGCAAGGACAATTTCACGCACACATCGTGTGCATTTCACTCTCGTTTTGCGAGAATATCACTTGCCGATAGGCAAATATAACAAAAGCGCACCGCCCCATAGATTTTCACCTATGTTGCAGTGCGCGAATTTATTGTATTAAACCCCAAAAGGGTGGACCTACGTCTGTCTGTCTGCTTGCTTGCTTGCTTGCTTGCTTGCTTGCTTGCTTGCTTGCTTGCTTGCTTGCAAATGATTGTCGCAATTTGCTCATACCTTGTCAACTCTCCTTGCCCGCTTTTTCAAAGTATTGTGTATATTTCGTAGGTGTTCAGCGTTGACGGGCTTGTATTCCATTCGAATACTTTTTATCGATTAAATTGTATCATACCTTACCGCATAAAGCAAGCACCTATTTTCATTTCGGATTAACAATCGACAATCGGCTATTTACAAGCGGATAGATACTGCTTTTTAGCATATAACTTGTGTAAAATTGTATCAACGAAAATTCGTGTAAACGGTTTGAGCGCGATATTGAGATGCAGAGCAAGGAAGATGCTTTCGCACGTCAACCCTAATTTACTATGCGTAAATGAGTTGACGGGCGAAGGTGTCTGACGCCGCTATGCGCTCAATAGCACGTTCAAACTATTTTCTGCTGATTATTGCACCGCTCGTCGGGTCAATCAACATCGCCCAATAATCCACCCCGTCACCGATGAAGGAAACGTAATAATAGTAACTTTCGCGGTCGGCGGTGATGAGTTTGACGTAGATTTCGCGCTCGGCTTTGCCTTCGGCGTACTCTTTGTCGATTTTGTCTTTGAGGGCTTCTTTTGCGATGTCGATGACGTCATTTGCAGACAGTTTGCCGTCGAGGACGGAATTGAGTTCGATGTCGGACGACGCTTCGCCTGCCGTGACCGTTATGGTCTTTGGAAGGAAATCGAGTGCGATAGATGTCACAAATTCGCCGCTTGAGGAACATTTTATCTCACCCGAAACCGTCTTGTCGTCGGCAGAAACAACGTAGGAAATCGCCGTATAATCGTTGCTTTTGAGAGGAAGGATTATGAGTTCGGCAAATTCGCACACGTCCTTTGCCGTGCCGTCGGCAATGAAGTTTTTTTCACGCCTCCCCTTTTCGATGCTGACGGCAAAAAGGTCGCTCTCGCCGGCATAGTACTGCTCGGTGAGTCGGGATATATTGTCTTTTTGCTCGTCGTTCGTTTTTTTGTTGCACGCGCAAAGCGCGACAAATGAAAGCGACAAGCACAAAATTGCAACCAAAATCAAGCAAATTTTTCTTTTCATACGCAAAATATATTGGCTCTGATTTGAAAATATGCAAAAAATCGCACATTTTGCCCGTCACCGACGCTTTTTTTCTTGAATAATGTACATTTTATGTTATAATTATTTTATACATTGAAACAAGGCGCGCGTGCGCACGAGGGGAACCATGGCGGAAAAGCCCGAAAAAAACGTCTATATGCCGTCCGAAATTATCGAAAACGAGCAAGGTGAACAAACCGTAGAGGAAAAGTTTGTCACCGACACTCAAAAAGGACTCGGACAAAAAAACGTTGAAAACAGAATCGCCGAAGGAAAAGTGAACGGCGACATGAACGTAAAGACGAAAAGCGTCGCGCAGATTTTGCGTGAAAACATCGTCACTTTTTTCAATTTCGTTTTTATCATACTTGCGCTGCTCATATTCTTCTTTGTGGACGCAGGCGAAAGTTTGCTTTCCATTTTGGGCAACTTCGGATTTATGTTGCTCATCATTTTCAACGCGCTTGTAGGTATATTCCAAGAGATGAGAGCAAAGCGGACAATCGACAAATTGTCCCTCATATCCGCCCCCAAAGCAATCGTGATTCGCGACGGCGAGGAAAAAGAGATTGCCGTCAAGGACATCGTGCTTGACGATTTGACGGTTTTGTCCACGGGAAGTCAGATCTGCGCGGACGCAGTCGTCGTGGAAGGCTCTATCGAAGTCAACGAAAGTTTGATTACCGGCGAACCGGACGCAATCCTCAAAAACCCCGGCGACGAGATTATGTCGGGCAGTTTTGTCGTGTCGGGCTCTGCAAAAGCGCAGGTCGAACACGTCGGTCTCGACAATTTCGCAACCAAAATCAGTTCGGGCGCAAAGTATTTCAAGAAACCCAACAGCGAGATATGGCGTTCGCTTATGCTCATGGTCAAGGTTATGGCAAGCATAATCGTGCCGCTGGGCATTATGCTGTTTTGCGTGAAGTATTTTGTGCAGAAAAACCCCGACGACACCGAAAAGATGATAACCACCCTGCTCGGCTACAAGATAAATTCGCACCTTTCCTCGACTGTTCTGGGCACGATTGCAACGGTTATCGGTATGATTCCGTCGGGGCTCGTCGCGCTTTCCTCGACGGTATTTTGCGTGAGCGTTATGAGGCTTTCTCGGCACAAAACCCTTGCGCAAGACCTCTATTGCGTGGAAACGCTCGCAAGAGTTGACGTGCTTTGCCTCGACAAGACAGGCACTATCACCGAAGGCACGATGGAAGTCAACGAATTGCAACCCTCGAAGGGCAAGGACGCAAACGGCATAAAACAAATCATAAAGAACGTCACGAGCGCGCTCGACGACGACAACGCGACGATAAACGCGCTTCGCGCCTACGTCGAGGATTTGAAAAGCACGGGCGAAGTGGAACAGACCGTGCCGTTTTCCTCTCAACGCAAGTGGAGCGGCGCAAGAATAGACGGCGTTTCCTACGTCATAGGCGCACCCGAATTCGTGTTCAAAAAGCGCACCAAAGCAATGGAAAACACCATGTCGGAAATGGCGCAAAAGGGATTTAGAGTTATGGTTGTCGCGTCCTCGAAAAACAAGTTCGGCGACGGCACCCTGCCCAAAACTCTCGCCCTTGAAAGTTTCGTGTTTATAACCGACAAAATAAGAAAAGAAGCCCCCGACACGTTGCGTTTCTTCAAGCAAGAAGGCGTAACCGTAAAGATAATTTCGGGCGACAATCCGCAGACCGTAAGAGCGGTCGCTATGCGCGCAGGGCTTGAAGATTGCGAAAACATCGTGGATATGTCAACGCTAAGCACCGAGCAGGAAGTGTACGAGGCGGCAACCAAATACACCATATTCGGGCGCGTTCTTCCCGACCAAAAACTTATGCTCGTCAAGGCGCTCAAACAGGCAGGTCACACCGTCGCGATGACGGGCGACGGCGTAAACGACGTGCTTGCGCTCAAAGAAGCGGATTGCTCGGTGGCAATGGCGTCGGGTTCGGACGCGGCAAAGAACGTAAGTTCGCTTGTGCTTTTGGACAGCAATTTCTCGTCTATGCCGAGAGTCGTTGCCGAGGGCAGACGCTCCATAAACAACCTCGAACGCTCCGCCGCCCTCTACATTATGAAAACCATTTACAACACGTTGCTTGCGCTGTTGTTTATGCTTGTCGTCGACCCCCTTCCCTTCACGCCGCAAAACCTCACCATTATGGGTGCGGTGACGATAGGTATGCCATCGGTGGTGCTTGCGCTCGAACCGAACGCGGACAGAGTTACGGGCAGATTCTTGCCAAAAGTGCTTTCAAACGCCGTCCCGGGTGGAGTCACCGTTCTGCTCGGCGCAGTAGCGGTGATAATTTGCAACAGATTTTTCCTCACCGACATCGCAGAAGAGCAATCGCAAACGGTGTTTATATGGATTATCACTTTCGTGGGATTCCTGCTTTTGTTCAAGGTGTCCTTGCCCACAAAACTTTCGAGTTGGTCGGCGTTTTTCGGAATCAGCGACTTTATGAAAGAGATGGAAGCGGAAAAGGCTCGGGCGGAAAAAGCCGAGGCGGCTCGTGTATACGACGATTTCGACGAGAACGAAAAGCGCGATTCTTTGCGCAACGGCGTGGTTATGAAAGTTCTCGAATCCGAAAGCGAAAAGGACAACAAAAAACGCAAAAAACCGAAAAACGAGCGCAAAAAGCACAAGTTCGACAAGTCGAAATGGCTCGTATTGCTCAACTTATTCACCTACGTTCTTATGGTGTTCATATTTGTGGGAATCTACTTCCTCTCCATCAACGTCGAGATAAACGGCAAGACTGTGGACATCGTCGCGCTGCTTCGCACTTTCTTCCGTCTTGACAATCATGTCACTTGGGAAATGGGCAAAGCGATGCTCGCAATCGGCGCGATACTCACCGTCGCATACGTCGGATTCGTCGCGATGATGAATCAAATCAAACTCGAACACGGCGAGGCAATCGAAAAGAGATTCGAGCGCATCGATGCAAAAACGAGAGCAAAGGATTCAAGACCGCAAAAAGACAAAACGAAAAAACAAAAAGTCGCGATAGCGAAAAATACAAACAAACAAGGCAAAGCCAAATGATCTTTGCCGCTTTGCGAGGTGGATTATGAAACGAAACAACATGTGTCCTTTCTGCTACATCAAAAGCCTTTTCCAAAAGAAGAGACCTTCGAGCGTGAACCCCGAACTTGACGACTACGACAACGGCGTCGCGCTTACTCCCCCTATGGGCTGGTCGAGTTGGAATACGTTCAAAAATCGCATCAACGAAAAACTCATCCTCGACACCGCAAAAGCAATGAAGGACAACGGTCTTGTCGAGGCAGGATACAAATACATCAATCTCGACGACTGCTGGCAATCTTCCTTGCGCGACGAAAACGGCGAACTCGTGGGCGACTACGAAACTTTTCCGAACGGCATTGCGAGCATTGCAAAGCAAGTCAACGCAATGGGTTTGAAACTCGGCGCATACACCTCAAACGGCACTCTCACCTGCGAGGACTTGCCGGCGAGCCTTGGCAGAGAACAATTTGACGCATACACGCTCGCAAAATGGGGCGTGGAGTACTTCAAGTACGACTATTGCCATCACATTCCCATCTCTCGCTATGCGCCGCTCGTCTATTCTATCAGCATATCGCAGTTCGACTTCCACCCTATCGAGTATTCCGTACACAACGCCGTGCTCTCGGGGCTTGCGAGATTTATGACGGACACAAGACTACCGAGCGGCAGTTACGTTTCGGGTCTCGACGCAAATCAGGGCAGACTCACCTACAACAACATCGAAATCGACGAAGACGGCAAATACGTGCTCACGATAAACATCAAAAAGAAAGGCGCTTACGAAAAGTATCTCATCGCCAAAGTCAACGACGGCGAGGAATACGAGATTCTTTTCCCGCCTCAAAAACACTTCAACCTCACCGCAAGATTCCAAGTCATCGTAAACCTCAAAGCGGGCAAAAACAAAATCGAATTATTCAACCCCATCACGAGCAACGCCGACAGCGAAATGTATCAGTATCGCCGTATGGGCAAGGCTCTCAAAGTCGCTACGGCAAGAGTTGCGAAAGAACGCAACCAAGAGGAAAAGCCAATCGTATTTTCCATCTGCGAATGGGGTTGGGGCAAGCCCTACAACTGGGGCGCGAAAGCAGGCAACCTCTGGCGCACTACCCCCGATATTAACCCGTGGTGGTTTTGGATCAAAATCATCTACGAACACACGGTCAAACTCTATAAGTACGCAAGCAAGGGTCACTACAACGACCCCGATATGCTCGAAGTTGGCAACGGCAAACTCACCTACAATCAGAACGTGTCTCACTTCTCTCTTTGGTGTATGATGAACGCGCCGCTCATTCTGGGCAACGACTTGCGCAATATGAGCGAGCAAGTAAAGAGCATAGTCACCAACAGAAATATGATTGCAATCAACCAAGACCCTCTCGCAAAACAAGCCAAACGCGTCAAAAAAGGCGTAGTTGACGTGCTTGCAAAACCCCTTGCGAACGGCTCGGTTGCGGTGTGCTTCTTCAATAAGTCATCGCACGGCGCAAAAGCGAAATTCGACCTCAATACGCTTGCCGACGACAAGTACGTCGCATTGCAAAAACAGACCGAATATACCGCAAAAGAGCAATGGAGCGGCGAAAAACTCACCACGAGCGGCACGATTTCCGTATCACTCGAAAAGTGCCAAAGCAAAGTTTACATCGTCAAATAACGTTTTTTACAACGGCATTGCGGACTGTTTTAAAACAAATCTCCGCCCTCTCATTGTCAAAAATCACAGCAAAAAGGAGCCAAACTTTGGCTCCTTTTTCATTGCAATCGTCGCATTTCATTTATTTGTCCTCTTTGTCATCCTTTACTTCAAGCGCAAACTTATCGCTTGCATTCAACGGTGAAACAGCCTTCATCCCCGTTGCCTCTTCGTACTCCTTTTTCGCAACGCTCGCCACTCGACCGCCACGACGAGCAACCGACTTGTTCTGCTCAAAAGTGGACGGCGCTTCTTGCCTTGATATCGTTGTTGCGGTAACCTCGGCAAGCATATTCAAGACAAGTTCGATGTTCGTCATATTGTCGCGCAGATTTTCTTTCCTGAGACCTTTGAGTTCTTTATACTCTTTAACGGACAAACCGCTCCATGCCTTTGTCATTTCGTTCGTTAAAATCGCGTAATCTTTTTCCTGCTCTATTCCGCGCTCTTTCCACTCATCCGTGAGTTCCTTGCGCATTTCGATAGTCTGCAATCGCTGATTGATCCAGCCCTCAGTGTAACCTTTGGCTCGGTAAAAATCCGCACCGCGAAGTATCGCCTTTTCGGGGTCGGCTATTTCGTCGAGCCGCTCGCTTCCTACTTTAGCAAGCCACATCTTGAACGGTTCGGCTTTCTTGCTGGGAATCGATTGGACGAGGCGCAGAACGCCTTTTGTGTCGAGGACATCGGTTTCTCTCATTTTGCCGTCGAACGCCCCCATTTTCAACCGGTGACAATTTGTCACCAGTTCGCTTCCTTCTTCCGAAAGCCTTTGTCGCAACTTGTTCCAATACTTCCTTGCGGTTTGATAGTCATTGTCTGTCAAAACGGACACGATGTCCACAACCGAAAAATACCATTCCTCGTTGTCTGCATCCCACGCCGCGCGGACTTGTTTGCTCTCAAAAAGTTTGATTTTGTTTTCCATACGATTTTTCCTTTTATCGTCAGATTGCTTCTATAATGCCGTTTCTCTTTTGTCTTTAATGACTTTCGGCATAAAACAACCGATTCAAAAATATCTGCGGACTGCCGTTTGTTTTTTATGTTTGCTCGATGGGATTATTCTTCCATATCTTTGTCATCGGTTTCGATGTCGTTCAATTCTTCTTCGTAATGTTCGGCGAGTGCTTCTTCAAACGGCTTTTCGACTTCTTCTTGCGTATCTGCCGCTCTCAAATCGCATTTTTTGTCACATTCCGCACAATTTTCGGAACATTCCTCGTTCTCGACGATCGCTTCGTTTTCCGCTCTGCGGATTGCCAGTTCTTCGCGCATTTGTTTCTTCGTCTTTTCGTCAATCTTGTAGAAGAACATCAACAGCGAACTTGCAAGCATACAAAGTCCGGGAAGCAAGAAATAGACAATCCACGCTTTGTTTTGCATACCGTCGGTGACGTAACTTGCGATTGCTTGCAGATTTTCCGCACTGCCTTGCACGCCGAACTGCGACACGTCGGCGTATTTTGCCGCGTCGTAGCCGATTGCGCCGATAAACAATATACCCAGCGACACCGAGAGCGCGTTGGAAAGTTTGTTGGACATCGAAAGGATTGCAAACTGCGTGCCTTCGGTGCGTTTGCCCGTCTTCCACTCTTGATAGTCCACGATGTCGGCGGTCATAACCATCGGCAAATAGCCGTTGGGTCCGTATGCGAAGCCGAGGAAGAATTGATAAATCCAGATTGCCCAAATGCTTCTCCCGAAGCCGCCGCTCGGACTGAGTGTGTAAATGAGCGTTGAAATAAGCGTAACCGCAAAACCATAAAAACCTGCGACGATAAAGTACTTCTTTTCGCCGAGTTTCTTGTTTATGACGGGGTTGAAGACGATTGTAACCATTGAGGAAATTGCGCTCGTAATGCCGATTGCCCAACTGCACGCGTCGCCGTAAAGCGTGCCCATACCGATAAAGGAAAGGTCGATACCGTCGCGAATGAGTATGCAAGTTGCCTGCACCGCAATGCCGAGACCGATGTTTCTGCCGAAGCCGAGAATGTACGTTCCGAAAACTATGAGCAACATCTTGTTGTTTTTAAGTTCTCTGAACATCTCTTTGAAACTCATGCCCGCCGAAGTGTCGGACTTGACGACCTCTTTGCACTTGAAGTACATAAGAAGTTGGAATATGAGTCCAAGCCCCGCCATTATGCCTGCGGTGATGAGATATTCGGTTTCGCCGACCGCGCCGTCCGACCCCGTGAGGATACACACGAAACTTACGAACACGCCCGGGGCGGCAAGCGCGACGGATTTGAGCGTGTTGCCAAGACCTGCCGCGTTGTTGACTTCTTCACTGCTCTTTGAAATGAGCGAAAGCATACCTTGCGAGGGGATGTCCGCCATAGTCATAGAGATGTTCCAAAGCACCACGACGAAGATTATGTAAATATATCTGCCTGCGTTGGACGAAAACGGAATGTACACAAACGAAATCATCGTCAGAATCGCAAGCGGAAACGCCGAAAACAAAATCCACGGGCGCATTTTGCCCGCCTTGAAATTCGCTCTGTCGATGAGGTTTCCGATGACGAAGTCGGCAACTATGCTTATAAACTTCGCCGCCAGAATAATGCCTGCAACAGCCATCAAATCCGCTTGAAGAATTTTGTTGAAAAATTCCGCCTGATAACTGTTGATAAGGCCGATGCCGAGATTTATGCCCATAAGTCCGAGAGCGTAAATCCACATATTTGCGGTCAAAGCACCTGCCTTTTTCTCTTTTTTGTTCATCAAATCTGCCATAATTTTCCCTTTGCGCAAGCGCGCGTATTTATTGATATATATTAATTATATCTTAAAGTTATATCATTTTCAATACCGAATCTTGCATTTGTACGATATTTTCAAAGTCGAAAAAAAGAGGAAAAGCGATGCCTTTTCAACACAAAAAAATATAGAAAGCATGCTCGCAAAAAAAGCCAAGAAATACTCGGAAAATTTTGTCCTATCAAAGACGCAAATCGTTGCCTTGCATTTGGATTATCATCGAGTATTGCTTGTGGCTCAATCTCGAATAAATGCGCTCGCCGTAACGATTCAAGATGTTTTCGCCGCTCAAATTCGTGGTGATTACGGTGGCAAGCCCTTTGGATTGTCTTTCTTCCAACGTCAAAAGCAGATATTCGACGGTTACGTTTTTGAGCATAGGCTCTGTGCCGAGGTCGTCGATTACGAGCAAATCGCAAGAGAGCGTATCGCTCAAAAGAGCGTTGCGCTCCGCTATCGGCGAAGTGTGGACTTTTAGCATAAGCGAGCAAAACTCGTACGCACTCAAAAACTGCACGGAATACCCCTTTTCGACGATTGCGCGCGCCATTGCGCTTGCAAGGCATGTTTTGCCCGTGCCTACGCCGCCCGAAAACACCAAAGTTTTGCACTTTGCCGTCGGGAATTTGGCGACGTACTTTTTCATCGAATCGTAAAGCGCGCTCGTGGCTTTTCTTTGCGCATCGTCACGTATCTTTTTGAGGTCGCAATCCTCGAAAGAGAACTTCGCTCTTTCGTCGATTTGGCACTCTTTTTTGAGGTTTTCGACGTACAAATCCCATACGCACGAACATACTTTGCCGTTTGCGTATCCCGTGTCGTCGCAAAGCGGACAAGAGGGCTTATTCTCGAAATCATTTTCGGAAAAACCGTATTTTTCGAGAGTTTTTCTATATTTTTCGTGCGCTTTTTCCGCCATTTTCGACTTGTCGTCGCCGCTCGTCATAGCGGCAAATTCAGCGTCGATATACGCTTTGTTTGCCTTTGCTATTTCCTCGACAGAAAACGCTTTTTGCGCAAGCGAACGCGCGGCGGCTTGTTGCGCCTCCATCTGTTTTTGACGCTCTAAAAGCGTTTTTTGCATAATTCTTTGTTTCATATCACCACTCGATGTCCTTCAAACTGTCTATACTCGTAATCACGCTTTTGAGTTCCTCTTGCGAGTAGGCGCGCTCGTCGAACGTCTTTTCTCTCGTCTTTTGACCGCTTTGCAACGGCGTGAATTTCTTTGCCTGCTCCACCGTCGTTATGCCGTTTGCCTTGTAGGTCGAAAGCAACTGATTGACAAACGGAGTCGGATAGGTTTTGCCTTCCGCCTGCTTTGCCGCGTACATAATAACGTCGTCCGAGAATCCCCACGTGACGTTCCAAGTGCGGTAGTATTCTCTATCCTGCGTCGTAACCGCGCGAGTTCTTCCGCTCGCCTCGATGATTTGCTTGATTTTGCCGTCGAGTTCGATTTGTGAAAGCATATATTCGTCGATACTCTTTGCGGTGAGAAGTCCTTGCTTGTAGAATTTTTCGACGATGTTATTCATACCGTCGAGGGTGCGCACGCTGGATATAAAGCAATGGTGCGCGATTTTGGTGAGCGCTTCGAGGTCGAATCCCTTTGCCGTCCACACCGCAATGTACACCTCGATTTCGTGCTCGAACGACTCGTAATAGATGCCGAGATTCTTGTTGACTGCAACTGCGATGTCTTTGAGATACTCGCGGTGCGCCTGATAGTCGTTCATTTCCTCTGCCGTGAATATGGACATACGATAGAATTCGTCGAGTTTTGCGTCGAGTTTCTTGAAGTTCTTTGCGCCTTTGAGCGTCTTTGCCGCCGCAAGCACTGCGTCGAGTTCGTATCCCCAACTGCGAGTCCATTTGAGAAGCATTTGCTTCTCTTCCAGTTCCGCCCCGCCCTTTCTTCCGAGCGCGACAAGCACTTTTTGCATTTGCTCGGATTGTTGATCGTATTCGGAAAGTTTGTTTTCAACGTCCTGCGCCGTGCGAACGCCGTCCGCCGCCCAGTTGCGCGCAACCGTGAGTATGTAGGGATACCTCACGCTCATACCCTTCAAATTGATGCAGTACTGCACAATCATAAGCATTGCGTCCTGCTCGATTTTGCTCTCGTCAAGGAACATATAGTACTCGTTATACTCGTTGGGCGTGAGCATGCGTTCGGGGAAAAGTTGTTGAAGGTGCGCGTTGAAATCGTTCCACTTTTCGCTCTTGTATTTCTTGGGCGTTTGCATAGAGTGTTTGAGGCTCAGATACTGCACTTCGAGCGGTTGCTTGCTCACGATTTGCACAAGTCCCATATCCTCGAAATAGGAATATGCGGACACGATTTCCGCTTCCGTCATATCCAAACGTGCGCAAAGTTCCTGCACGCTGTTTTCCTTTTGCGGTGCCATACAAAGATACAAACCGTAAAGATAAACCTTGATTTGCTTTTCGTCGCAATAGGGCAAATGCTCGTTGATAAACAGATTGTCCACGAGCGTAAACGTTTCCATCAAAAAGTCACTCTGAAATTTTGCAAAACCCACGATATCAACTCCTTTTATACGGAGTATAATCATAACACAAAAAAAATCCTTCCGCCAACGTAAAATTTTGAATGATTTTCAAAAGACAATATGTTGTGCTTAAATGAAAATTCTGTGACAAATAAGGTTTTGTTATTAATTAATAATTAATAATGAATGATTAATAATTGCGGAAGGCGAAGCCTTAATCCGATTGCTCAAACTACGTTGCGGCAGAGTCAATCGCCCACATTGTCATTCAGAGCGAAGCGTGGGAATCCCCTAAATAGAAACGAAAACTTTTGGGCG
>CAVBBF010000040.1:0-15476 GCA_963593735.1 Phascolarctobacterium succinatutens | reverse complement strand
CGCACCCAAACGGCGCAGTCGCTTGTACTACACGCACAAGGGTTCCCGCACGTCAAAAACAAGCGAACTTGTGTTCGAGTTATATGATGAAAGCGCAGTTTTTGGCGTGTGGGACGAGGAACGCAAAGCACAAAGGCGAACAACTGCAACTTGTTGCGGTTGGAGCAAATGGGCTTGTGCGTGACGAAAGCTCGGCGCTCCCTTTTCTCGCCGCCTTGCGGCTCGCACCCTGAATTGGCACATTCCGCGTATAAGAACGCCCTGAATAAGTGTTCGTTCGAGTTTGGGTGTCCCACCCGAACGGACAAAACACGTGATGAAGCGGGGGGGGATTTTAATTAATTTGTATTGAATTGTTGCGCAAATTACAGTTGCAAAAAGTTACAAATTTGACAAACAAAAGTGAGAATGTTTGCGATATTTGTAGAATTTGGTGAGTTTTTCAGGAAAACGCTTATACAAATTTTTTTATCTTTATGCATTTTTGAGAGTGTTTTGCATAAAATCAACCCGAAATTGCATTGAAAACGGCGCAACGCGAAGTTGCAAAACGTGAAAAACGAAGCCATGGATTTTTGGCGAATCGGGGCGATTTTGGGTGATTTTTGTATAATATATACTATATATAGGTGATAGTTCACCATAAATATTGTAGGCGTGCGTGTGCGAGTGCGTGCGCAAAACCGAGCGTTGAGGTGCAAAAACGGGGCGGAGATGATTTATGCATAAAAATTAAAATTTTCAAAAAAACAAAAAAAATTGTTTACATATCGCCAAACTGCACTTATAATGTGTTCATTAAAAAAATATGAAAAAAATCAAAATCTTGATACAATACAACAAATGCTTGGGCAAAAGCAAGCGAAATCGCAAAAAAGAGGAAACAATTTTTTGCGGCAATCAAAACTCGTAACAACAAAAAACCAAAAATAAAAAAAGAAAAATGGAGGTAACAAAAATGAAGCAAAGAAAAGTTATTGCTATATTGGCTATGATTTTGGTTCTTGTGCTTACCGTTGGCGTACTTGCAGCGTGCAACAAGGAAGAAGCAGATCCGATGAAATATACCTATCTTGATTCTTTCCAAACTTCGCCGAGCACATGGAATCCTCATACCTATCGCACAGTTGACGACTCGTATGTTAATGATTTCACTTATAGCGGTTTGTACGAGTTCTTCTTCAATGAGGACAAGACGGGATATGTGATTCAACCTGTTATGGCTGCTGCCGAACCTGTTGACATCACTACGGAACTTAAATCTGTTGCGAAATGGGCTATTCCGGAAGACGCGCAAAAAGGATATGCATATAAAATCGCTCTCAATCAAAATGCGAAATGGGACGATGGTACAGTCATTAATGCGGACACCTATGTCGAATCGATGAAACGTTTGTTGAGCCCTGAATATGTCAACTATCGTGCATCCAACTATTTCACGGGTTCATTGCAAATTTTCGGTGCAAAAGATTATTTCTATCAAGGTGCTCCGAAAACAGAAAAATTCCTTACCGAAAATGACGGTAAATACACGAATGAAGAAGGCGTTGTCACAGGAAAGACCGAAGCAGGCGTGTTCACCGTGAAAATCGGCGAAAACGTTCGTGAACTCTATGTCAATGTGGATGCCGATATTCTGTTCTTTGGTACAAGCATGACCTATTATTACAACAAAGGATATGAAGATTACTTCTGCGACGAAGAAGGTACTGACCTTTACAAGAAACTTCAAGGAAAGGCAAACAAATACGGACTTGTAGCCGTTACCGATGAGGTTATTGCAGACTTGACAATCATTGCTACGAACTTTGGAGACGAAAATGTTGTCGCATGGAACGAGTTCTGTTTGACAGTGACCGGCGTTGGTGCTGATTATAGTTGGGACAATGTCGGAATCTACAAGAGTGGCGATTATGAGATCACTCTCGTGTTCAACAAATCGTTGTCCGGATTCTATCTTTTGTACAACTTGGCAAGCAACTGGATTGTAAACATCTCAAAATACGATGCAGGGCTGAGCAAGGATTCTGCCGGCATATGGTCCAATACATACAACACAAACGTTGCAACGGCTGCCTCTTGTGGACCGTACAAGCTCACAACGTATCAAGAAGGCAAGTTGATGGAATTCTCTCGCAATGAAAATTGGTTGGGCTATTCAGACTCGCGATTCAACGGTATGTATCAAGCGACAGGTATTAAATCTGTGTATGCAAACGAAGCGTCCACGAGAAAGCAAATGTTCCTTAAGGGCGAACTCGACACATATGGACTCCAATCCGAAGACTATGCAGACTACAGAATGTCGGATTATTTCTACACATCTCCCGGAACGACAATTTTCTTCTTGACGCTCAATGCGAGCGAAGGTGCTCTTAAAGCGTCTGAAAAGACCGGCGTTGACAAAGAGATCCTTGCAAATGATAATTTCCGCAAGGCATTGTCTTTGGCTTTCGATAAAGACGCATTTGCTGCTGCAATATCTCCTGCAAGAAGCGGTGCTTACTCGGTTATCGGTGCATACGATATTTGGAATCCTACTTCGGGTGAAAAGTACAGAGATACCGAAATAGCAAAGACGGCTCTTGCAGAGTACTACGGATTTACAAAGCAAGCAGATGGTTCTTGGAAACTCGCAAGCAGTGAAAAAGCCTATACTCTCGATGAAGCAGTAAAAGCAATCACAGGTTATGATCCCGAAACGGCAAAATCGTTGTTCTTGAAAGCATATGAAGAGCAACTTAAAGCAGGAAAGATCAGCGCAACGGATAAGATTGAAATCGAATATGCTCTGTCAAGTCAATCCTCATTCATCGATAAAACATTGAAATACATGAATGACCAAATCAATAGTATTTTGAAGGGAACTGTACTTGAAAACAGAGTTGAAATCACGCAATCTGCGCCGGTTGGCAACTCTTGGAGCACGAAACTTCGTGAAGGCGCATCGCAAACTGCACTTTGCGGTTGGAACGGCGGCATGCTCGATCCGTTTGGCACTATGTTGTACTATCTCTATCCGGAATATGATCCGTATGCAGAGTATTGGTGGGATACGACAAAGGCTACTGCTACTATGACCCTTCCGGTCGGAGAAAACGGTGCTGACGTTGAAATAACCATGTCACTCGAAGACTGGGGATTGTGCTTGAACGGTGACGCTATCGAGGTTGACGGCAAGAGCTATAACTTCGGATATGAGCAAGTTGCAGATAGCGTTAGACTCCAAATTCTTGCAAACTTGGAAAAAGAAATTTTGGCAACAAACTATTATATTCCTATGTTGCAAGACGGCAGCGGTTTCTTGCTGACTCAAAAAGTGAATTACGCACTCGGTCCTGACGATTACAATGCGGTTCTCGGACGTGGCGGTATCGCTTATATGACATTCAATTACACCGATGCAGAGTGGGCAAAATATGTCGCTTCGCAAAACGGAACATTGAAATACTAAGTTGTTGATTCGTTCTTAATACATCACAACCATGATAGCGGGGAGTTTCAACTCCCCGCTATCAACCGATTTATTCTTCCAAACACTTCTGATGATGTGCTTGGAAGAATAAATCGATTTTGCAACAATCAAGGAGGTGCAACGGTGTTCAAGTATGCACTAAAAAGGATTCTGCTTATGCTTTTCACATTCTTTGTGATTATGCTGTTATGCTTTACTTTGATAAAACTGCTTCCATTGCCGGAATCAGCAAAGTATGGCTCGCAAGCAGAAATAATTCAGGCAAGCCGAGAGGCGCGTGGTTACAATAAACCAATCATAGAACAGTTCTTCATCTTTTGGAACCGTGTCTTTTCGAGTTGGGATTGGGGACTTGGTGAAGAATACAAAACTGGACTTGATGTCGCAGAAGTGTTCGCCGAAAGATTGCCTGCTACTATGTTGGTCAACCTTTATTCCATTGTGTTGTCAATCCCTATTGGAATAATTCTTGGAGTATATGCAGCCTTAAAAAAGAACAAGTGGCAGGATCAGGTTATCTCGACAGGGGTTATGATTTTTATATCTGTGCCGAGTTTTGTCTTCGCATTTCTCTTGCAGTACATATTCTATTTTAAGTTAGGATGGTTTCCCGCTCAAATGGCATCAACCGTAAAATACGGTTACTTTTCTTGGACGACATTTCACTCGATTATTCTGCCGGTATTGGCATTGAGTTTTGGTGTTATCGCAGGATTTACTCGTATAACTAGAGCAGAATTGACCGAAGTGCTGACATCTGATTTTATGTTGCTTGCAAGAACAAAAGGTTTGACAAAAGGACAGACTATATTTAGACATGCGCTTCGAAATTGTGCTGTCGTTATTGTCCCCTCAATTATGGGTGAGTTTATATCGATAATGTCGGGGTCTCTTGTTATTGAAAAGTTCTTTGGGATACCCGGAGTCGGTCAATTGTATTTGGAATCGATACAAACATTGGACTACAATTTCTTTATGATGTTGTCGGCATTCTATACGTTTGTCGGTCTTGCAGCAGGTATTGTTGTCGATATTAGTTATGGGATTATAGATCCGAGAATTAGAATGGGAGGCAGAAAATAATGGATGATATTAAAAACCTTGATAAGAGTCTGTTTGAATTTGCCCAAAAAGATTCTTCATTGCATGATTTGAAACTAGAAACAAAACCGATTGGCTATTTGAAAGATGCGTTCCATCGATTTGTTAAGAACAAAGGATCGATAGCCGCAGCGTGTATAATTTTGCTGCTGGTACTGTTTGCTATTTTTGCGCCGGTGATATCGGATTATGACCTTACCGAAAAGGACACATATTATTCAAATAAGACGCCTTATTGGGAAGTCTTCGCAACACCCGGTTTTTGGGATGGCGGACAAACAAAAGAAGTAAACGAAAGCATGTATAAATACCTTCGTGGAATCGGCGTTGAAACGGGGCAAGACCCAATATTGAAGGTATATGACGAATATGACGTTACGCAAGCTAACAAAACAATACATTACTATAAAGTAAGAATGAACACTTACTACTATGTTGGAGTTGTTAACACTTTGACAATAACGCCAAGCGAATTTAACGCGATATGCGAATACCAAAATAAAACCGGCATTCAAGTAATCTATCCGTATGTTGACTCAGAGGCGGTCGACGGTCTCGACTCGACTGCAGAGTTCGGTGGAAATTACTGGTATAAAGTTAACAACCGAGGTATTGCTCAACTGGATGCTAACGGAAACTATGTTCCTGTTTATGCGCTTCAAAGCGAGAAAAATGCGCTTGGACAAGAAAAATATTTTAGATATAACTCACTGCGGGTAAAAGGCGACCCATACATCGAAGGCGATCCGACATCAGGGTATGCGTACGGACTTGAAAAACAAGGAGTGTATTCTTGTCGAATCAACTATTATGAGTATTATAGATATAAAAACGGGAAGTACCCGAATTATATCTTCGGAACAAACGAGTACGGTCAGGATATATTAAACGCACTTGGGAAAGGAGCCAGATTTTCTTTAATATTGGCAATTTGCGTGTCGTTTGTAAACTTGTTGATAGGCACTATATATGGTGCTATCGAAGGTTACTATGGGGGTGCAGCCGATATGATAATGGAACGCATAAGCGACATATTGAGCGGAATACCGCTTATGATTGTCGTTACGCTGTTCAATGCGCACCTTGCCGAAGATGTAGGTGTTGTTCCTGCGTTTTTGCTTGCATTTGTTGCAACGGGGTGGATAGGAATGGCATCTCTTGTGAGAAAACAGTTCTATCGATTCAAGGGACAAGAGTATGTGCTTGCCGCAAGAACATTGGGCGCAAGTGACGGTAGGGTTATGTTTAAGCATATTTTCCCCAACTCAATTGGAACCATCATAACAAGTTGTGTGTTGGTCATACCGGGTGTTATAGGATCAGAAACGATGTTAACATATCTTGGCATTGTTAACCTGTCGAACTCCAACATTACAACAATCGGTGTGTTAATGGAACAAGGAACAAGGTATATGACAAGTACACCACATGTTTTGTTTTTCCCCGCATTGTTCCTTGCATTGTTGATGATCTCATTCAACTTGTTCGGCAACGGTTTGCGCGATGCGTTCAACCCGTCGCTCAGAGGTTCGGAGGGCTGATATGGAAAAGAAATTAGAAGTTAAAAATTTGCGTATTTCCTTCCGCACCGACGCAGGAAAAGTGCAAGCGGTCAGAGGAATAGATTTTGACCTTTACAAAGGCGAAACTCTCGCTATTGTGGGCGAGTCCGGCTCGGGTAAATCCGTCACAAACAAAGCTATCATAGGTATTTCTGCACCCAACGCCATTGTCGAAAGCGGCGAGATTATCTATGATGGCATGGACTTGCTCCAAATTGACGAGGAAGACTTTCACAAACTTCGCGGCGACAAAATCGCGATGATATTTCAAGATCCGCTTTCCGCGCTTGACCCGATCAACCGCATCGGTATGCAACTTACCGAGGCTATGATCCTCAAAAACAAGGCGAATCGCAGGGAATCGAGAAAAGAATTCAACACCAAAATGGCGCTCTTGCTCGAAGCAATCAACAGCGCTATGGGAGTTGCCGCAAACAGCGAACAAGGCAAAATCAACGCCCAAAAAGCCAAAGATTTCAATACGTTCGAAACCTACCACCTCAAAATCGAAGGGGCGTACAACAAGGCGCACGAAAACGCCGAAACAGGACTTGAAAACGTCGACGATTTGCTCTTCCACATTGAAAAGAACGCTGTGGAAGGATTTGCGAGAGCGATTTACGATATCCTTAAAAACGCAAAACTCTCCGTACACGAAAACGTGTGTTCGCAGGACGTTTTGACCGCTCGGCAGGAACTTATCGAAGCGGTTAAACCATTGGTTAAAGTCCGCGCGAAAAATAGAGATTATTCCGTTTGCGTCGAACCGCTTAAAAAACTCAAGGCGTGCTTCGAGGATGCGTGTGCAAAAACTATGCCCAACTTCTTTGCTCTTGCATATTATCAGACGTTCGGACATAACGAGGAACTTCCCGACAACGTCGAGGAAGAAAATAAGTTCTTGCGCAAATATCTCGACGACAACTTTATGCTCGACTTTATCGACACGGCAAAGAAGGGTATAGAATTTTCGTTCAACCGCTCGCTCGCAAAGAAAAAGGAAACCATCGAGCTCTTCAAACAAAAGAGAAGCGTGTTTGCCGACGGCGAGCCCGACAAAAAAGCGTATAAAGAGGCCGCAAAAGAGATGTGCGCGAGCGTTGCCGACTCTATCGACAAACTCGCTCTTGTCAAGGATAGCGCGGCGTATACGTTCAAATCGAGCATAACGCGTGCGATAAACACCTATTTCAACGCGATTCCAAACAACGTGAAAGAACAAAAACGCTTCGACAGAGATCAAGCGAAGTTCGACAAACTCGTCGCAAAAGGAAAAACGCCCGACTATAAGGTCGTCCCTGCAAAAATCATCGATTTGGATATCGCAAGAAACAATATCGTCGAGATAAGCGACAAACTCGTTTCGGTCTACGAAAATGCCGTGGAAAACGCTAAAAACTTGGACCTTGACGACGGCACCGTCGCAATGATCGACTTCTTCAAAGAAAAAGCGCAAGCGGTCGCTTATCGCGTTACGCACATCGTCGCCAAGAACAAGGCTTTGAAACTTATGGAAGAAGTCGGCATCCCCGAACCGAGAAAGAGATACCGTCAATATCCCTTCCAGTTTTCGGGCGGTATGAGACAACGTATCGTCATCGCAATCGCGCTCGCCGCAAACCCCGATATTCTCATTTGCGACGAACCTACGACCGCACTCGACGTTACCATTCAGGCTCAAATTCTCGAGCTTATCAACAAAATCAAGAAGGAAAGGAATCTTTCCATCATCTTTATTACGCACGACCTCGGCGTCGTTGCGAATATGGCAGACAGAATCGCGGTTATGTACGCGGGCAAAATAGTGGAAATGGGTACGGCGGAAGATATTTTCTATTCTCCCGCGCACCCATACACTTGGGCGCTCTTGTCCTCTATGCCCGATCTCGATACCAACGAGAAACTCGAAGCCATTCCCGGTACTCCGCCGAATATGATTTATCCGCCAAAGGGCGACGCGTTTGCCGCAAGAAACAAGTACGCTATGAAGATAGACTTCGAGGAACAGCCCCCGATGTTCAAGATCAGCGATACGCACAGCGCGGCAACGTGGTTGCTGCATCCGTCCGCACCGAAGGTCGAAATGCCCAAAATCGTTTCCGACCGAATCGAGAGAATGAAAGCTCTCGCGCAAAAATCCAAAGCGGAACAACAGTAAAAGGAGACGAATATGGACACAAACGTAAACGATCAAGAAACGTTATTGCGCGTCGAACATCTGTGCCAGTACTTCAAACTCGGCTCGTCCACGCTCAAAGCAGTCAACGACGTTTCCTTTGACATCAAAAAAGGCGAGGTCTTCGGTTTGGTCGGCGAATCCGGTTGCGGAAAAACCACGACGGGTCGCAGCATCATCAAACTTTACAACTGTACTTCGGGCGACGTTTATTTCGAGGGTAGAAGAATATGCGCAGGCACGCTTTCTTACAAGGAAGCAAGAAAAGCCGCATTCAAAAAATTCTTCGAAGATTTGAAGCGCGCTTCGTCCAAAAAGGAAAGCGAAGAAAACGAAGAGAACAAAGTTGATTTGAAAGCATCTTTTGCCGAGTTGAAAGCTGCGGTGAAAGAGCAGAATAAAAATATTCGCAAGGCAAATCACGATCAGAAGAGATGTGACAGAGATTATGCAAAAGAGCATATAAGCAAAGTAAAAGAGGACTATAAAACTAAGTTTGCTGCAATAGAGAAGAAAGATAAAGAGTATTTTGCACTCTTGTGGCAATATATCAAAGACCTCAATTTTGCTCGAAAAACAAGGCTTGTAACAAAGATTCAAATGGTGTTTCAGGACCCGATTGCATCGCTCGATCCTCGTATGACAGTGCGCGAAATAATTGCGGAAGGTCTTACCATTCGCGGCATAAGAGACAAGAAAGTCGTGGATGAAAAAGTGTACGAAGTGCTTGAAAAAGTCGGTCTTGTCAGAGAGCACGCAGGAAGATATCCCCATGAGTTTTCGGGCGGTCAGAGACAGCGTATAGGCGTTGCCAGAGCAATCATTATGGAGCCCGAGATGATTATCGCGGATGAGCCGATTTCTGCACTCGACGTGTCAATTCAGGCGCAAGTCATCAACTTGCTCAACGATTTGAGACATGAACTCGGCTTGACGATTATGTTCATCGCGCACGACCTTTCCGTTGTCAAATACTTCTCGGACAGAATTGGCGTTATGTATTTCGGCAATATGGTGGAACTGGCAACTTCGGACAGATTGTTTGCGCACCCGTTGCACCCATACACAAAGTCGTTGCTTTCGGCAATTCCGCTTCCCGATCCTATCTATGAAAAACAACGCAAACGTATAGTCTACAATCCGCTTGCCGATCACGATTATTCGGTCGATAAGCCTCAAATGAGGGAGGTCGAACCCGGACATTTCGTGTCCTGCAACCAAGAAGAGTTTGAAAGATACGTCAAGATTTGCAAGGGCGAAATCGTAGATGAAACAATCGATGCACCCGAACAAAAGCAAGAGGAAGCAGCACAACTCGAAGAAGTCTATGCAGTACAAGCGGAACGCACCGCAGAAGCGGGCGATGATATGCCCGTTACCGCGCAGGTCGATTTGTCGCTTCTCAAACAAGAAGGAATCACGGTTGCAGGCAACGAAGTCATACTCGAAACCGCAAACGAAGCCGAAACGGATACAAGCAAAGACGAGCAATGAAAACAACGCTTATAAAAGTTGCCGTTCTGTTTTTGATTGTGCTTGCAGCCGTTCTCACGATATGCGGCATCAATGGCTTGTTGACAGAGCAATGCGATCAATCCAAAGTCTTGAGAGTGCTTTGCGATGCGTTTTTTGTGCCGGGTGTAGTTTTGCTGTGCATAAGCGGTTTGTCGTGGGCATCCGATAAGGGCGCATTCGACGCATTGGGATACGGCATATTCACCTTTTTCAACACGCATATGCCGGCAGGCAAGGGGTTGAATTGGCGCAAAAAAGAAACATATCAGGAGTATATCGAGAGAAAACACCCCACAGAAAAGAAGAAAAAGAAACTTAACGTGGCTTTGATTTTCGGAGGCGTATTGCTTGTCGTGTCGGTTGCGTTGCTCATCGCATATCTGAACGTCAAATAAGTTTTCAATGTGATATGTTTTACAAAAGAAAAAACGGAATCTCGGATTCTGTTTTTTCTTTGCAATGAGATTAAGTCAAATGGATTTGGAATAAAATCGGATGTCAAATTTTTGTGACGTTCATTTTTGCGACGGCAAGGTCGGTTTTGTTTTGGAACAAACCTCTATCGCTTGCGCCGATGAAGTCGTCGCCGAGATATTCTTTGACGTTGCCGAACAGGTTGATTTGAGGAACTCTACCGACAAATTTGCCGTTTTCGACGAGCAATGCGACTTGGCAAGGCGTTGCGAAATCGCCGCTTGTTGTCATATCGCCGCCCGACGCGTCGAGAATGTAGATTGCTTTTTCGTTGCCGAGCAGATCTTCGATTTCATCGGCAGTCTTGCGCATTACGATTCCCGAACCGCCCGTTACGGGAATGGAATCGTAAGCCGCTCTCGAACCGAATACGCGGGGAAGTTTGTATGTGCTTGCGATTTTCTTGTTTGCAAGCACGCGCGCAAACGTTCCTTTGTCGATGAGTACGTTTTCGTCCGCCTTGGCAAACGAGCCTTCTGCGTCGAAGAACGCAAGATTGAGATTATTCGTTCTATCGAGCTCGAGGGTGAGCTTGTCGCTAAAGATTTTTTGCCCGAATTTATCTTTAAAGAGCGACGCGCCCGTTGCGTAACTTTCGCCGTCAAGTCCGCTGCAGTTGCCGATAAACAAGGATTGCTCGGCAACGACGGTGTATTTGCCGTCTTCGAGGGGAATGTCGTTGAGATATGCGGTGCAAAGCGTTTTGATGTCCGCAACCGCCTTTTGTTTGTTGTATTCGTCAATGGCAACCACATATGCAAAGTCCATAATGTTTGCGCTCGCCTTGCTCTTTATGCAGATGACCAAGTCCATCTCGTTGCCTGCATAGTAAAGAGAGGTGTTTTGACTGTTGCGATATGACGTTTCGCTCTCGTGATACTGAATCTTGTTGCTGAAAAGGAAGTCGGGTACTTCGGCTTTGAGCGTGGCAAGCAAATCTCTTGCGACTTGCACGAAATGCTCGGTGTCAACGATATGCTTTCTCGAATCGACGCTTTTCGTTTCGTTTTGAGTGAGTTGGCAGGGATATTCGATTTTCGATGACAGGTTTTCGACGGCTTGCGCTTCGAGAGCGTCGATATTTTCGTCGCCGATTTGTCCCGCAACGCCGATGTAGCCGTCTTCGTATACGCGAACGGTGGACGTCGTTTCATCGACTTTTCGCAGGGATTCGACCTCTGTGGCAACCACGTTTATAGAAAGAGAGGATGTTTTGCTTACGATATATTCTTTTTCCATAGCGTTCTCCTTATTGTACGTTCATTTCTTTCACGCGCACGAACGGACCGCCGTCCAGAACGTGAAGAGGGAATTGTTCCATTTTGCCGCAGCCTCCGAAAACGCCGTCTTCGAATATCGTTTCGTCGGACAAGCCGTCGATTTTCATAAGCGTTTCGAATACATCGCCCGTTACGACGGAAATTTTGACGGGGTCGCCGAGTTTGCCGTTTTTGATTTCATATGCGATAGAGGGGGCAATCGTAAACGTCGAGCCGCCCGAACCGTGCGAAACCGTGTCGATGAAGTAGCCCTCGTCAATGCCTGCGACCAACTCGTCGAAAGTGCTGTTGCCCGGTTCGATGTAGGTGTTTGTCATTCTGACGATAGGCTCGAACTTGCAATCGATTGCTCTTGCGTTGCCGGTGAGTTCCTCGTCGAGAGCGGCTGCTGTCGTTGCGCTGTGAAGCCTTCCGCACAAAATGCCGTCTTTGATGAGGTAGGTTTTGGTGCATCTCGTGCCTTCGTCGTCGAAGGGAACATAGCCCGAACCGAAGTCCGCGCCCGTATCTACGATAGAAAGAATTTCGCTGCCGACTTTTTTGCCTAGCACCCATTCTTTTGCCATTTGTTCGTCGCCGAGCATAAAGTCCGCTTCGCTCTTATGTCCGAAAGACTCGTGAGCGAACATACCTGCCGCCATAGGCGAGAGAATGACGGGATATTTGCCTTTTTTGCAAGGTTTTGCGTTCTGTACGAAGTTGTCCGCGTCCGCCATTTTCTTTTCGATATCGACCTCGAAGCCTTTAATCTCGTCTAAATAGGGTTTTGCGAGTTGATACACCGCTTGCACGAAGTCGCCGAGTGCGGCAAGCACGCCAACCGCCAAAATGCCGCACATCTGATAATCGTATTTGATGTTCGCGCCCTTCGAGGAATAGAACTCGTAGCGGCTGTTGCGGTCTTGATAGCCGATTTGTGACATTGCGAGGAATTGGCTCTTGACGTGGGGAAGTATGCACTTGCAAAGTTCCTTTTTGTCCTCGACGGAAACGTTTCTTACGTTGCGGTCCTCGAATTTGTATTCGGTTTCAACGTTGACTTGATAACGTTTTACGATGGGGTGATTTGCAATATCGTCGCAAGGCGTTGCCTGCGCGTACAGATTGTCAAGTTCCGATTGAATCTTGTTCGTATCCGACGTTGAGGCGTAAAGCCATATTTGTCCGTCGTATACGCGGATAAAAGCACGTTTTTCGTTGCGTACTCTGCACGAGTCCAGTGCGCCGTTCTTGTAAACGATTGCCGTCGTGAATCTGTCCTCGATGCGCACGTCCGCATAAAATTTTGGATTGAATTTATACATAATCGCTCCTTGTTGATTGATGGTTTCATTATAAAGCCGATAGGTTAAAATGTAAATACATTTTAGTTGCCACTCGTGTATATTTAGGTTGTCATTTTTGTAAAACGGTAAATCCGCTTGCAAATAGAGGATATGCAGTATAAATGTGGACAAAACGGCAAGGAAGTTGTATTATATTTACGTCGCTTTGCGACGGAGGTATGTTATGGCAAAAGCAACGATAATAGCAGTCGCCGGAAAGGGCGGCGTAGGCAAAACCTCACTTGCGGCAACCATAGTGCGCACGTTGGTTGAAAACTATCCCGACAAGCGTATTTTGGCAATAGACGCAGACCCTGCCGTAGGACTTTCCACCGCGCTCGGCGTTGAAGTGGAATCCACCATAGACGATATAAGAAAGAGCATAATCGAAAACGTCGAGGACGGCAACGCAAAGGGCGCAATCGAACTTCTCAACGAGGCTCGCTTCCGCATTTTCGACGCAATGGTTGAAAAGGACGGCTACGTTTTCATCGCGGTAGGACGTCCCGAAAGCGCAGGTTGCTATTGCAAAATCAACGCGTATCTCAAAGACGTCATCGGCATTTTGTCCGAGGAGTTCGACTATGTTGTCATCGACGGCGAGGCGGGGATAGAGCAAATCAACCGCCGCGTTATGGAAAAGGTTACGCACCTCATTCTCGTCACGGACCAGTCGAAAAAGGGCAGAGACGTTTGTAAAACCATAAAGAAAGTTGCAGACGAACTCGTAATGTACGACAAGATCGGAATCGTTGTAAACCGCGTTTCCGACGAGGACGCAGTGCGCTCTCTCGACTATGAAGGAGTGCAACTTCTCGCCACGATAGGCGACGACAAAAACCTGGCGACTTTTGACCTCAAAGGCGAAAACGTATTTGAACTTCCCGCCGACTCAAAAGTGGTGATTGGCGTGAAAGAAGCACTTAAAGGACTTGAAATAATCAAATAAAGTGCCGTTTTGTGCAAAACGGCGCAAAATTACGAAAAGACAATACAGCAAGAAAATGATAAGTATTTTTGACAGCGACATAAACGAATTGAAGGCGTATATCGACAAAACCGCAATCAAGGTTTACGCTTACGACGAGAACAAGGCTTTGCCTGTGAGCGAGCATAGCGAACTGATTTTGACCAAGGACAGCGCGTACGAACTCGGCGGAAGCGATATGCCTTGCGCCGCCGCAACCGTCATTACGGGCAATCTGCCCGTCGAAAACAAAATCGTTTTGGTCGGCAAAGAACTCAAGGACATCAAACGCGATTGCAACTATGCAAAGATAGTTTTAATATCGGTTAAAGACGCGACCGAGGACGAACAAGCGATTTTCGACCTCACCAAATCTTTGGAATACGCAAAGTACAAAGAGAACGTTCAAGGCTTTATGATGCGCGCTTCTTCTTTCAGACAGCGTGAACAAGTGCGCGTTTCAAAAACCGCGCTCAAAAGGGGATTGTCCTTCGAGGCGCTCGGCGCAACCACAATAAAATCGTATTTGAGCCGTGACGTTGTAAACGCCGTCACCGTGATTTTCGTCGCCGACACGACTTCCGATTTTGAACCCGTGCAAAATTTTGCGTCGCACACCTCTCAAATACTTTCCGCATTCAACCACATTCTCGACAACGTGCTCGTGGACTGTGCGCATTGCAATTTGAAAGCGATATGCGATGAGGTGGAGGGTATGCGAGAGTTGCACTTCAACCTTGCAAAAACGCACTAAATCGCGCCTAACTTTGTCAGCACCCCTTGACTGTCAACTCATTTACGCATAGTAAATTAGGGTTGCCATTCAAGGGGTGCTTTCGCGTTATCCATCGATTTAGTGCGGTTTTGTTAATTGGGAACGTTCAATGGGGCGTTTCCTTGTTCTTCATCTCAATAGCGCGGTTTTGTTAATTAGGAACGTTCAAAGGGGCGTTTTCTTGTTCTTCATCTCAATAGCGAGGTTTTGTTAATTAGGGTTGCCATTCAAGGGGTGCTTTCGCGTTATCCATCAATTTAGTGAGGTTTTGTTTGTGCTCTACAAAAGTGTAGGGCGCAAAATCTTTAATTAAAATTTCCCCTTTCCTCACGTGTTTGGACTTCGGCGTTTGCAAGGCAATCCGCCTCGTTCGCTTTGGCTACAACACATTCACTGGATGTGTTGTTTAACGCGTCGCGCCCATATCGCCGTTCCCCCTCTGCACAAGATTGAGGGAACCCACGGCGACCGCGTAGCGGGGGACAACACTCGGTGCTCGCATAAAACGGTATCGTTCTCTACTTATGCCACTCGTTCACGGGCGAAAAAATCCACACTCGCCCGCTCACTTGTGCTAATCGTCAAGCTCGACGCTCGCTACGGTCGTCGCCTTGCGACTCCAATTCTGTCTGCGAATTAGCAGAGTAGTTGTATAAGAACGCTTCGAATGAATGTCCGTTAGAAGTCCGCTCTGCAAGTTCGCGGACGGTGGCTTTATCGCATCTCCGAATAAGTTTTCGTTTCGGGTGTGGGCGCAACCCCGCCCGCAATTATTAATTATTCATTATTAATTATTAATTCGCACTCGGGTGTATCGCGGCTGAAA
>CAVBBF010000039.1:0-16019 GCA_963593735.1 Phascolarctobacterium succinatutens | reverse complement strand
GCCGCTCTTGTTTTTGCGCCATGAGTGAAAGAGTGTGACAAAAGTAAAATTTGAATCTTCCATATGTCATTCTGAGGGAACGGAGTGACCGTGAGAATCAAGGCGAAGCCGCATTTCGCTACGCTGGATTCCTACGTCGCAACGATGTTGCTCCTCTGAATGACAAGAGGGTGGGAACACCCGAGGGTGCCTGAGGCACAATGATATTGCGCTTTGCGCAGTGAAATGCACGCAAAGCGTGCGTGAAATTGTCCTTGCGGACAGTGAAATTGCGGCAATGCCGCAGTTGAGGCAAAAGAATGATATCGCCTACGGCGATGATATCACGTTGTGATGATATCGTGCAAAAATGCACGATGATATCCAAACTACGTTTGGGTTGCGGAAGAGATGAATATCCATTTTATCCGCAGAAAGGGTTGACAAAACAAAAATTTGCGACTAATCTAAAGTTACAGTTTAGATTTGTCGAAAAATGCAATAATGTATGCGAGGGGGCATTGCTATGTATATAAAACGAAATATAGAAGACATCGTAAAAAGGCGCGCAAAAACAAGCAAGTGCTTGTTGTTGACAGGTCCGAGACAGGTGGGGAAATCCACGCTTTTGAAAACGCTGTTCCCCGATGTCAAATATTATACGTTTGACGACAAGTTGCTGTTGCAAACGGCACAGAGCGATCCGAAATTGTTTTTGAAAAGCGCGCCGTCACCTGTGATTTTGGACGAGGTGCAATATGCGTCCAATCTTTTCCCGTATATTAAAATCGAATGTGACAAGGATGGAAACTATGGCAAATATTACTTGACCGGTTCTCAACAACTGCAACTGATGGAAAAGACAAAAGAATCTCTTGCAGGAAGAATAAGTATCCTTGAATTGCAAGGCTTGTCACTGCGCGAAATCAACGGAATAAGTTTCAACAAACATTTCGTGCCTACAAACGAGTATATTGCCGAACGTGAAAAGTGCTTGAAATCCTATGACAACCTTTGGAAAATAATCCATAAAGGAGCATATCCCGAAACTTATGTTGTCGAAAGAGAATGGGTCGATTTTTATTCCTCGTATGTGAAAACCTATCTCGAAAGAGATGTTCGCGGCGAAATCGAGATAAAAGACGAACTCGCTTTTATGAGATTTCTGACCGCTTGCGCCGCAAGAACGGGGCAGTTACTTAATTATGCAAACATTGCAGAGGAAGTCGGCGTGTCGCAACCGGCTATCAAAAACTGGATTTCCGTTTTGAGCCGAACAGGATTGATCTACATTTTGCAACCGTATTATTCAAGCCATTTGACAAGGGCTATAAAGACCCCGAAATTGTATTTCAGAGATACGGGGCTTGCTTGCTATCTCTCGCGTTGGATGAACTATGAGGCGCTTGAAAACAGTGCGGTTGCAGGCAATATGTTTGAAACTTTCGTCGTGTCCGAGATTATAAAGTCTTTCACAAACGAAGGCTTCGAATATGATTTCAACCTGTTTTATTATCGAGGAAAAGATAAGGTGAAAAGCAGAGAGGATGGCGAAATAATCGAAAAAGAAAACGAGATAGACCTCATTATCGAGGAAAACGGCACGCTCTATCCGATAGAAATAAAAAAGAGCGCAAATCCCACCGCTTCTATGGCAAACGCTTTCGACGTTCTCGACAAAGTTATTGACAAAAATCGCGGAATGGGCGTAATTCTTTGCAGATACGACCAAAAACTATACTTACGAGAGGATGTTGTCGTCTTGCCGATAGAATATATTTGAATGATATCGC
The DNA here is from genome assembly GCA_963593735.1 of Phascolarctobacterium succinatutens. Classification (GTDB taxonomy): domain Bacteria; phylum Bacillota; class Clostridia; order Christensenellales; family CAG-917; genus CAG-475. Next base: position 14,247 of record CAVBBF010000039.1, on the reverse strand, counting down.
CTACGGCGATGATATCACGTTGTGATGATATCGTGCAAAAATGCAAGATGATATCCAAACTACGTTTGGGTTGCGGAAGATTAAAATCCTCATCCTGCGCACAAAGTGCGCTTGTCATTCCGAGGGGACGAAGTGACCGTGGGAATCCAGCGTAGCGAAATGCGGCTTCGCCTTGATTGCCACGTCACAATTCTATTGTTCCTCGCAATGACATAAGGTGGATTTGAATGTTCGTACACTCATTCGAAGCGTACTTATTAATGGTATGTGTTTATTCACAGACGGAACACGAGCCGCAGGGCGGCGAGAAAAGGGAGTGCCGAGCTTGACGAAAAGTACAAGCGACTGCGCCGTTTGGGTGCGAAGCTGGCGCACAAAGCGCAGTGGCATAATGAGAGAAATGTCCCTATTTATGTGAGTGCCGTAAGGAACGCAGTGACGGAATAGCGATTGTTACGAAGTCAATCGCGTCCTGCCCCCTCTTGCGAACGATGTGAAGTTTGATAGAGAAATGACGTTCGTTTGAGCAATAGGGGAAAGCCCGAAGGGAAGGGGTGACGTGTTATTTAGAGTACACGCCGTCAAACTGTTGTAGAGGAAGAACATACCCCATGAGGAAGGGGGGAATTTCAATTTAATTGGGTTGTAATTGATAATGTGAAAAACAAGACGATAAAAAGACAGCGCATCAATCGATGCGCTGTCTGAAAAATCGTGCTTGTTTTTCACATATGAGTCGTCTTGTCTTCCCCGATTCCGATCATTCCGTCAACGACGTATTTCTTGCCGTTGGTGTCGGTGACGTAGCCGCTTATCCTGCCGTAGGGAAGCGCATAGTAGCAAAGCAGGGGAATGGGCATATAGAACACTTGGTCGATTTCAAAGCGGATGTCCACAATGCCTTTGCCCTCTTCGTCCTTGACGTACCATACTTTCGCTTTCTTCTTGCCCTTTTCGTGCGTGAACACGACGGGAGGCATCGGGAAGGACTTGTCGTCAACCCAAATGACGTTTTCGTTGTAGCGGTGTTGGTCGACGGATTGATTGCGAGTGAGGTTGAAAGCAAAATATTTCTTTTCGCCGTCCACGTCGATCTGACCCATAGTGGTGAGCCAGTCGTAGTGAGCGTTGAAAGGATAGTAGCCCTTGTGGTCGTCGATGATGCCCACCGAGCGTTCGTTGGCGGTGTACACTTTGCCGTTGAGGGTTATCGTGCCGCTTGCTTTGAAGAAGTCCTTTTCGCTGTACAAAGCGTTTTTGAAAGAGCCGTCCTTGTTGCGCGCAAGGGGCATAACGCCGTTTGCAAGAGGGGATATGCGCTCAAAGCCGATGTCGATGGTAAACTCGCCGTCCTTGCCCTTGGTGAATCCCTTTGCGTGCGCTTTGCCGTTCAGAAAATCGTTTTCGATTTTATACTCGCTGTTTTTTGTCTTGCAGTAGCAGTAGTCGTCCACAAGTTGAGAGGCGACGCGCGCCTTCCTCTTTGGCACGAGGTTGCGCCAACTGTAAATTTTGTTTTCCTTTTTGTCGTACCAAACGAAGATGGAAAAGCCCATCGGACCCGTGTTGTACACTGCGCTGATGAGCGCGCCCTCGTCCATATGAACTTCAAACGCTTCCCATTCCACAAGCCTCGACTTCTTCATAAAATCGGGCATATTCTTGCCGCACGGCTTTTCTGCGTCCAAAAGATTGAGATTTTTGAAAGGCGCGTCAAAAGTGCCGAAATGCACCTTGCCGTTTTCCACGATAGAGTCGGGCGTGGGTGCCGGCATACGCGTCGAACTGATGTAATCCGGTATATTGCTCATACATTTTCCCCCTTTGTATTCTATTCAAATTGTAACACAAATGTTTGATATGTGCAATATGTCTTGGAATTTTTTTGCACAAACGTTTGATATTTCTTTGTTGCGCGACATATTCGGACAAAATCGGCGCAATTTCGACAAGTTTCCCTTTTGTACGCACACCGCTCGCACAAAATCTCGCACACCGCTTGCGCATTGACGGAACATCGTTTGAGCATTGCTCGCACAGCGACCACGGTTTGGTTGCAAATCTTTTTATTTTGGGTATGGACATTTTGCCGTTTTTCAAATAGAATGGAATTGTAAATTCCATATATTCAACGCCGTATTCGGCATACGGTCGCAATTGCTTTGCAAGAGAGGAAAAAATGAGTTTAATTTCCAAAATAGTCAATATGTTTTCGCCCACCGCGCAAAAGACCGGCGATCTGCAAGACAACAAAATGGCAATCACTTCCAAGCGAATGAGAGATACCGCTTGCGCGCTTGCCGCAGAGGGCATCGTCCTTTTGAAAAACGACGGCGTTTTGCCGATAAAGAGCGGAGATAACGTCGCTGTGTTCGGGCGCACGCAAATCAACTGGTTTTGCGTTGGCTACGGATCGGGCGGCGACGTGAAAGCGCCCTACAAAAACACCTTTGCCGTCGCGCTCAAAAATCAAAACGACATCAACATCAACCCCGACGTTATGGCTGTGTACGACGAGTGGTGTGCAAAGCACGTTCCCGACGAGGGATTCTGGGGGCATTGGCCCTTCCGCTTCGAGGAAATGCCGCTCGATATAAAACTTGTCGAAAAAGCGAGAGAAAAGTCGAACGTCGCTTTTGTCGTCATCGGCAGAGCGGCAGGCGAGGATAGAGAACAAAAACTCAAAAAAGGCAGTTACTATCTCGCCGACGACGAACTAAAAATGCTTGACAAAGTTTGCGCGGTCTTTGACAAAGTCGTGCTTATTCTCGACACGGGCAACGTCATAGACTTTGCTCAAATCGACGAGTACGGCGACAAAATCTCGGCAATCGTGCTTGCGTGGCAGGGCGGTATGGAAAGCGGCCGCGCCCTTTGCGACGCGCTTTCGGGCAAGGTCAATCCGTCGGGCAGACTCACCGATACAATCGCAGTCGATTACAATCTGTACCCCTCGCAACAGTTCGGATTTAAGGACTACAACGTGTATGAGGAAGACGTGTTTGTCGGCTATCGCTATTTCGAAACCTTCGCAAAGGAAGAAGTGCTTTATCCCTTCGGCTTCGGGCTTTCCTACACGACGTTCGCCGTCACGGGCAGCGTAGAAAAGACGGAAAACGGCGCAAGAGTGCTTGCAAAAGTCAAAAACACGGGCGCGCGTAAGGGCAAAACCGTCGTGCAGATTTACGCCAAAAAGGCGGACGGAATGCTTGTAAAACCCGCTCGCGACCTCGTCGCATTCGCAAAAACCGCCGAACTCGAAAGCGGCGCGGAAGAAGAATTCTCTTTCGAAATAAGCGAGTACGCCCTTTCAAGTTACGACGAGGAAGGCGCGACTGGCTACAAGGCGTGCTGGGTTCTCGAATACGGCGATTACGAGTTTTTCGCAGGCGAAAACGTGAGGGAAGCAACGAGTGTGGGAATCGTTCGTTTCGACAAGAAAATCACAAGCGAGTGCCACACGGCTTGCTCGCCGCAAAAGGACTTGCCCGTGCTGTTGAGATACGATTCTGCAAACTCGCTTTGCGCAGATTTGTCGCAGTTTTCGGGCAGAGAAACCTTTGCCGAGTTCAAGCAAAAGATGGACGTACTCACCGACGATGAAGTGGAGAGGCTCATGCACAACCTCGAATACACGCTTGAGAATTTCGGTTGGAAACACCGTGTCGTAAAGGCACAAAACGGCTATCTCAAGGAGCGCATAGAACAGAATATGCCGACCGAGATTGCACAAAACAAGGACTTAAACGTATCGTTTGACGATGTTAAACACGGAGTTGCGTCACTTGACGAGTTTATATCCACGCTTTCGGACGAGGAACTCGAAACCCTTTGTCACGGCGATTTGCGTATGAACAGTCCTTTGGGCGCAAGGGGCAACGCAGGCGTTTTCGGCGGTATAAGCGAGAGTTTGAGGGCAAAGGGCGTGCCGACTGCCACCACAACCGACGGACCGAGCGGAATACGTCTTGTTGAGAAGGCGAGTTTGCTTCCGTGCGGCACTTGCATCGCTTCTTCGTGGAACGAGCAACTTGCAAAAGAACTCTACGAATGCGTGGGTGACGAGATGGTCGAAAAGGGTTCGGACGTGCTTTTAGCGCCCGGGATGAACATACATCGCAACGTGCTTTGCGGACGAAACTTCGAGTACTTTTCGGAAGATCCGTATCTCACCGGCAAGATTGCAAGCGCAATCGTCAGGGGCATACAGTCGCGCGGCGTGGGTAGTTGCGTAAAGCACTTTGCCTGCAACAATCAGGAAAAATTCAGATACGTCAACGACAGCCGTTTGAGCGAGCGCGCCTTGAGAGAGATTTATCTCAAAGGCTTCGAAATCGCCATAAAAGAGGGCAATCCCCTTGCGGTTATGACATCCTACAACAAAATAAACGGCGTGTATTCCTATCACAATTACGACCTTTGCACGACGATTCTTCGCAAAGAGTGGGGCTATCAAAATCTTGTCATGACCGACTGGTGGACGAGGAAAGCCAAAAATCCCGACTTCAAAGGCGTTGACGACAACGCGTACAGAGTGCGCGCGCAGGTTGACGTGCTTATGCCGGGCGGCTCGCGAGTTTTGGGCAAGTATGACGGCTCAACTCTCAAATCGCTCCAAAAAGGCGGACTTAAACGCGCCGAACTTCAACGTACCGCCAAAAACGTGCTGGCGTTTTTATTGAAATTAGGGAAGTAAATAGTATAGATGTATATTATAATGATATCGCCTGCGGCGATGATATCACTTCGTGATGATATCGTGCATTCTGCACGATGATATCCAAACTCCGTTTGGGTTGCGGAAGATTTGAATCCTCATCCTGCGTGCATAGCACGCTTCACCAAGCAAGCACTCGCGCGGAATTGTGGCTGGATTCTTTGTCCGTCTTGTTCGGGAGAGCAAAGAGGGCTTGCGCGGTTAGTGATTGCGAGAACAAGTGCGGCTTTTGACAATCGCCCCAAAAGTTATCGTTTCTATTTAGGGGATTCCCACGCTATGCTCGGAATGACGGTATGGGCGATTGCCTTTGCCGCAACGCCGTTTAAGCAATGTGCGCTTGTCATTCTGAGGAGCAACGCCGTTGCGACGTAGGAATCAAGCGAAGCGAAATGCAGAGAATCTTGCAAAATCTAATAATCCATACATATAAGGGAAAGTGTCGGTTTTTTATTGATAAAAATTTATTGATATGTAACTAAAACGCTTGACAGCATATACTTCTTTGGATAGAATTATATCGATAAATAGTTATCGAATCGACAAATATGCGACGAGATAACCCAAAATTTGTATAATCGTTATAGGAGAAGCAAGTATGGAAGCAAGAAACGTTATCGACAGCGTAGAAAGACTTGAAGAAGCCATCGCGCGCGTTCGCAAGGCTCAAAAGGTGTTTGCAACCTACACGCAAGAGCAAGTGGACAAAATCTTTTTTGAAGCGGCGGTCGCTGCAAACAAGATGCGAATACCCCTTGCAAAACTCGCGGTTGAAGAAACGGGTATGGGCATCGTTGAGGACAAAGTCATCAAAAACCACTATGCCTCGGAGTACATCTACAACGCCTACAAGGACACCAAAACCTGCGGAATCATCGAAGAGGACAAGGCGTTCGGCACGATAAAAATCGCCGAACCTATCGGACTTGTCGCGGCGGTTATACCCACCACAAACCCGACGTCCACCGCGATATTCAAGACTCTCATTTCGCTCAAAACGAGAAACGGCATCATCATCAGCCCGCACCCCAGAGCGAAAAAGTCCACGATTGCGGCGGCAAAAGTCGTTCTCGACGCGGCGGTTAAGGCAGGCGCGCCCGAAGGCATCATCGATTGGATCGATATCCCCAGCCTCGAAATGACCAACCTCATCATGAAAGAAGCAGACGTTATTCTTGCAACGGGCGGTCCGGGTATGGTCAAGGCGGCGTATTCGAGCGGCAAACCTGCAATCGGCGTGGGCGCAGGCAACACTCCCGCAATCATCGACGACACTGCCGACGTGACGCTCGCGGTGAACTCCATCATCCATTCCAAGACGTTTGACAACGGTATGATTTGCGCGAGCGAGCAATCCGTCATCGTTCTTGACAAGGTGTACGAACAAGCAAAGAAAGAATTTAAGGACAGAGGCTGCTACTTCCTCGACGACGAGCAAACCGAAAGAGTGAGAAAGACAATCCTTATAAACGGCGCGCTCAACGCAAAAATCGTAGGACAAAAGCCCGTCACCATCGCAAAACTTGCGGGATTCGACGTACCCGCTTCCACTAAAATCCTTATCGGCGAAGTGGAAAGCGTTGAGTTGAGCGAAGAATTCGCACACGAAAAACTCTCGCCCGTGCTTGCGATGTACAGAGCAAAAGACATAAGCGAAGCATTCGACAAAGCAGAACGTCTCGTCGCAGACGGCGGATACGGACACACTTCTTCAATCTATCTCGACGCGGTTACGCAAAGAGCGAAACTCGACGAATTCGCGTCCAGAATGAAAACTTGCCGTATCTTGGTCAACACACCGTCCTCGCAAGGCGGCATCGGCGACTTGTACAACTTCAAACTCAGACCGTCCCTCACGCTCGGTTGCGGAAGTTGGGGCGGAAACTCGGTTTCCGAAAACGTGGGTGTCAAACACCTCATCAACATCAAAACGGTTGCGCAAAGGAGAGAAAATATGCTTTGGTTCAGAGCGCCTCAAAAGGTATATATGAAGAAGGGCTGCCTGCCCGTTGCTCTTGACGAACTCAAACACGTCATGGGCAAAAAGAAGGCGTTTATCGTCACAGACAGTTTCTTGTATAACAACGGCTACACCAAGCCCATCACCGACAAACTCGACGAAATGGGAATCCAACACACGACGTTCTTCGACGTCGCGCCCGATCCGACCCTCGCTTGCGCAAAAGAAGGCGCGGCGCAAATGGCGGCGTTCAAGCCCGACTGCATCATCGCTCTCGGCGGCGGCAGCGCAATGGACGCGGGCAAGATTATGTGGGTTATGTACGAGCATCCCGAAGTCGACTTTTTGGATATGGCGATGCGCTTTATGGACATCAGAAAGAGAGTGTACACCTTCCCCAAGATGGGCGAAAAGGCATACTTCATCGCAATCCCGACTTCTGCGGGCACAGGTTCTGAAGTCACGCCGTTTGCGGTCATCACCGACGAAAAGACGGGCGTTAAGTATCCGCTTGCCGACTACGAACTCTTGCCGAATATGGCAATCATCGACGCAGACTTCCATATGAGCGCGCCGAAGGGGCTCACCGCCGCGAGCGGTATCGACGCAGTGACGCACGCACTCGAAGCGTATGCGGCAATGCTTGCGACCGATTACACCGATTCGCTTGCGCTTCGCTCGCTCAAAATCATATTCGAGTATTTGCCAAGAGCCTACGACAACGGTCAAAACGACCCCGTCGCAAGAGAGAAGATGGCAAATGCGGCGACTATGGCAGGTATGGCGTTTGCAAACGCGTTCCTCGGCGTATGCCACTCGATGGCGCATAAACTCGGCGCATTCCATCATTTGCCGCACGGCGTTGCCAACGCGCTTATGATTGACGAAGTGCTTCGCTTCAACGCAAGCGAAACCCCGACAAAGATGGGTACGTTCCCGCAATACGCATATCCGCACACTCTCGAAAGATACGCCGAAGTCGCCGATTATCTCGGAATCAAGGGCAAAAACGACAAGGAAAAACTCAACAATCTCATCAAGGCTATCGACGAACTCAAAGCGAGAGTGGGCATCAAGCCGACAATCAAGGATTACGTTCCCGACGAAAAAGACTTCCTCGACCGTCTTGACGATATGGTCGAACAAGCCTTCGACGATCAATGCACGGGCGCAAACCCCAGATATCCGCTCATGAGCGAGATTAAACAAATGTATCTCAACGCATACTATGGCAAACACACCGAGGTTTAAGAGGAGGAAAATATGAATCTTGACAGAATTATTGCCGTAAGAACAAACAAAACCGTTTACCGCGACGGGGATAACTGCGTCAAAGTTTTCGACGACGATTTCTCGAAAGTGGACGTGCTCAACGAGGCTCTCAACCAAGCGAGAGTGGAAGAAACCGGTCTCAACGTTCCCAAAATCGTCGAAGTCACGAAAATCGACGGCAAGTGGGCAATCGTGTCCGAGTACATTCAAGGCAAGACCCTTGCAAGACTTATGGAGGAAAACCCCGACAAGAAGGACGAGTATCTTGAAAAATTCGTCGACTTGCAAATGGAGGTTCAATCCAAAAAATGCCCCTTACTCACCATACTTCGCGACAAGATGCACAGAAAAATCGACTTGACTAATCTTGACGATAGTATAAAATATGAGTTGCACACAAGGCTCGAAGGTATGCCCAAGCACAACAAACTCTGCCACGGCGACTTCAATCCGTCCAACATCATAATAAAAGACGACGGCACGGCGTACTTTATCGACTGGTCGCACGCAACGCAGGGCAACGCTTCTGCGGACGTGGCGAGAACGTACATGCTCTTCTGGCTTGCAGGCGACATCGAGAGCGCGGAAAAATATCTCAACCTCTTCTGCCAAAAGAGCGGCACGGACAAGAGATACGTCCAAAAATGGATGCCTATCGTTGCCGCTTCGCAATCGGTCAAAGGACACGAAAAAGAAAGAGAATTCCTTATGTCTTGGATTGATGTTGCGGAATTTCAATAAGGAGAGGGAAAAACATGAAAGTTACTGTTTGTATCGGCAGTTCCTGCCATATAAAAGGATCGAGACAAGTTGTGGAACAACTGCAATATCTCATCGCAAAACACGATCTCAAAGACAAAGTGGAACTCGGCGGTACGTTCTGTATGGGCAAGTGCCAGCAGGGCGTATGCGTAACGGTTGACGACGCGTTCTTCTCCCTTACGCCCGAATCCACCGACGACTTCTTTGCAAAGGAAATACTCGCAAAGGTTAAATAATATGATAATAATTCGGATTTGCGTCGGCAGTTCCTGCCACCTCAAAGGTTCGCAGGAGATAGTCGAAATGCTCCGCAGCGAAATCGAGCAAAGACATCTCGAAGGCGAAATCGTGCTTTCGGGAAGTTTTTGTTTTGGAACGTGCAACAGAGTGGGCGTAACCGTCGCCGTCAACGACGACGTTTACCCCGGCATAACAAGAGATAACTTCAAAGAATTCTTCCAAACCAAAGTTTTGCCTCTCGTCCAAGAACGATAAGCCGAGCGGCAAATAAAATAAAAGAGGGAATATGGATTGTTTAACTCTCAAAAAATCAAACTGCAAAAACTGCTATAAGTGCATACGTCATTGCCCCGTCAAAGCCATACGCTTTTCGGGCAATCAGGCGCACATCATCGGCGACGAGTGCATTTTGTGCGGACATTGCTTTGTCGTATGTCCGCAAAACGCAAAGGAAATCGTCAACGAAACCGAAAAAGTCAAAGTGCTTTTGCAGTCCTATCCCGTTTACGTCAGCCTCGCGCCGTCCTTTATCGCAAACTACGAGGGCGTAGGCATAAACTCTATGCGCAGATCTCTCAAAAAGTTGGGATTTGCCGACGTTGAGGAAACGGCTCTGGGCGCAACCGTCGTCAAAAACGAGTACGACAGACTTTTGAGAGAGGAAAAGAGAGATATTGTCATATCGTCGTGTTGTCACGCGGTCAACTTGCTCATACAAAAGTACTTCCCCAAAGAATTGCCCTATCTTGCAGACGTGCTTTCGCCCATGCAGGCGCATTGCGCAGACTTGAAAAAACGTCATCCGAACGCAAAAACAGTGTTTATCGGACCTTGCGTGGCAAAAAAGGACGAGGCGCAACACTACGAGGGCATAGTGGATGCCGTCCTCACTTACGAGGAACTCACCGAATGGCTCAGCCAAGAGGGAATAACCCTCGAAAAAGAAAAGGATTCGCAGGGGGAAAGCAGAGCGAGATTCTTCCCCACGACGGGCGGTATTCTCAAAACAATGAAACTCGACGCTCCCGATTATCGGTATATGGCGATTGACGGAATCGAAAACTGTATTTCCGCGCTCAAAGACATCGAAAGCGGCAATATCAGCCACGCGTTTATCGAGATGTCCTCGTGCGTCGGTAGTTGCGTGGGCGGTCCCGTTATGGAAAAATATCACCCATCGCCCGTCAGAGAATATCTTGCCGTCGCAGAGTACGCAGGCGACAAAGACTTTGTCGTCGAGCAACCCGACAGCCACGATTTGAGAAAACATTTCTCTATAATCGAGCGCACCAACAAGATGCCGAGCGAAACCGAAATCAACGCCGCCTTGCGTCAGATGGGCAAGATGAGCAAGCGCGACGAACTCAACTGCGGAAGTTGCGGATACAACACTTGCAGAGAGAAAGCGATTGCGATTTGTCAAGGCAAAGCGGAAGCGTCTATGTGCTTGCCCTATCTTCAAAAGAAGGCGGAAGGCTTCTCTGACAGAATCGTCAACAATACGCCAAACGGCATCATAGTCCTCAACGACGCGTTTGAAGTGCAACAGATAAACGAGGCGGCTATGGACATTATGAATATTCGCGCGGCAAGCGACGTTCTCGGCGAGCAAGTCGTGCGAATTATGGACCCCAAAGTTTTCTACGAAGTGCAGAAAACGAGGTTTAACGTGCACAATCGCAGGGTTTATCTTGCGGAATATAAAAGATACGTCGAACTCACCGTCGTTTACGACACCGACAATCACCTCTACATCGGCATTATGCGAGACATCACCGACGAGGAAAAAGAGAGAGAAAAGAAAGAGAACATCTCCAAGCAAACCATCGAAACCGCAGACAAGGTCGTGGACAAGCAGATGCGCATAGTTCAGGAAATCGCGTCTTTGCTCGGCGAAACCGCGGCGGAAACCAAAATCGCGCTTACAAAACTCAAGGAGTCGATAAAAGATGAATGACCTTTGCGCCGACATCGGTTACAAAAGCATAAATCACGTCGGCGAACAGTTGTGCGGCGACCACGTTGACATTGTCCGTCAAGGCGAGGATTCGACCGTCGTCGTGCTTGCGGACGGACTCGGCAGCGGCGTGAAGGCGAGCATTCTTTCAACGCTCACAAGCAAGATTATATCCACTATGATGGCGGAAGGTCTCACGCTCGAAGATTGCGTGGAAACCATTGCCGCAACTTTGCCCATATGCTCGGTGCGAGGCGTTGCGTATTCGACGTTCACCATATTGCACCTCGTTGAAAATCGCGTTGCGGAAATCATTCAGTACGACAATCCTGCCGTCATACTTTTGCGCGACGGTCAAAATTACGACTTTCCGAAAACCGAAATGGTCATCGGCGGAAAAAAGATATACAAATCCACTCTCGATTTGTGCGAAAACGACATATTCGTGCTTATGAGCGACGGCTGTCCGCATGCGGGAATGGGACTCTCCTACAATTTCGGCTGGAAAAGAGAGGACATCATATCCTTTTTGGAAAGCATAAGTTTTGTGGGCTACACGGCAAAAACTCTGTCAACCATTCTCGTTGACGAGTGCAACAAACTTTACGGCGGACAACCGGGCGACGACGCAACCGCTTGCGTCGTCAGAATAAGAAAACGCGAGCCTATGAACATACTGTTCGGCCCGCCGTCCAACCGCGACGACTGTGACAGAATGATGTCCTTGTTCTTCTCGAAAGAGGGCAAACATATAGTCTGCGGCGGTACGACTTCGTCAATTGCGGCAAAGTATCTCGGCAAGACCGTCCGCACGACTCTCGACTTCGAGGCGAGCGACGTTCCTCCCATATCCGAAATCGAGGGCGTCGACCTCGTGACGGAGGGGGTCATCACGATGAACAAGGTGCTCACCTACGCAAAAGACTACCTAAAAGACAACGAAAGTTACGAGCAATGGAGTTTCAAGCGCGACGGCGCGTCGCTTATGGCAAGGCTTCTTTTCGAGGAAGCGACCGACATCAACTTCTTTGTCGGCAGAGCCATCAACCCCGCCCACCAAAACCCCGATTTGCCCATAAATTTCAGCATCAAAATGAATCTCGTGACCGAACTTTCCGACAGTCTTGTCAAGATGGGCAAACGCGTGAAAGTGTCCTACTTCTGATTTGAAAGGCGAAAAAAGAGAAAAAGCAAGAGAAAATACATATATTTTTCAAATATGAGGCAAAATTTCATTGCGTAAAGGGCGATTTGGTGTATAATCCACTCGCAATGGCGCAACAAGCGCAAACCAACAAGCGCAAAAGGTGTGACAATGAGAATATTCGATACAAAAGTTCAACATCTCAAATACAAAGTCCTTCGCGAAGTCGCAAGAGAGGCGTGGGCGGGTACGCTCGACAAAAACGCCATCGATATTCCAAAACGCATAGTCCCCGGCAAAGTCCCGACAATGCGTTGCTGCGTCTATAAGGAGCGCGCGATTTTGAGCGAAAGGGTCAAACTTGCAATGGGCGGCGACACGGACAATCCCAACGTAATCGAGGTGATCAACATCGCTTGCGACGAATGTCCTATGGGCGGCTACGAAGTCACTCCGGCGTGCAGAGGCTGCCTCGCTCACCGTTGCGAGGACGCTTGCAAATTCGGAGCAATCACTTTTGACAGCCAACATGTCGCGCATATCGACAAAACAAAGTGCAAGGAGTGCGGCGCATGCGCAAAAGTTTGCCCGTACAGCGCAATCACCAATCATAAACGCCCCTGCGAAATGGCTTGCAAAGTGAAGGCAATCAGTATGGGGGAGGACTGCGCGGCAAGAATAGACAACTCCAAGTGCATCGCTTGCGGAGCGTGCGTTTATCAATGCCCCTGGGGAGCAATCTCTGACAAATCCTATATCCTCGATGTCATCGACCTCGTCAAAAAGAGCGAAAACAACACGAAGTACAAACTCTACGCCGTTGTCGCGCCCTCTATTTCCAGCCAGTTCACCTATGCCAAACTCGGTCAGGTCATCACCGGGCTTAAAAAACTCGGATTCCACACGGTTGTCGAAGCGGCGCTCGGCGCGGATATGGTTTTGCTTTCGGAAGCAAGAGAACTTGCCGAAAAAGGCTTCTTGACAAGTTCGTGCTGCCCCGCGTTTGTGTCGTACATCAAAAAGAATTTCCCGAATATGGTCGAGCACATCTCGCACAACCTCTCGCCTATGGCAATGATTTCCAAGTACATCAAGGACACCACACCGGGCGCAAAAGTCGTGTTTATCGGTCCTTGCACCGCCAAAAAAGCGGAGATTCTCGACGAGAAAGTCAAACCGTACGTCGATTCCGCCCTCACTTTTGAGGAATTGCAAGCATTGTTCGACAGCAGAGATATGGACATCACAACTCTTGACGAAGGCGTTCTCGACAACGCCTCGTACTTCGGAAGAATCTTTGCAAGATGCGGCGGACTCAGCGATTCCTTGTCGCAAGCTCTCAAAGAGCAGAACATCGATTTCGACCTCAAACCTTGCTCTTGCGACGGCATCGACGAATGCCGAGTCGCACTTCTCAAAAAGAGCAAAAACCTTTCCGACGTCAACTTCATCGAAGGTATGGCTTGCCTCGGCGGCTGCATAGGCGGCGCAGGCTGTCTCACACACGGCGAGAAAAACAAAGCCGAAGTGGACAAGTACGGAAGGGAGGCGTTGGAGAAGACAATTACCGATGCCGTTAAAGTGCTTGGTTAAACGCAATCAAGCGGTGAACAACTGCGGCAGAGCCATTGCTCAAACGGCGTTGCAAACGCAAAAATCGTCGCTAAGGCAACGGCAACACGCAAGTGTGCGTCTCGCCGAGAGCCTTGCTCGATTTATTGCGTTACTACCGCGCAGAGAATTTGTGCTATCCGTTCAAGCACGGGTAAAAAATCCTGTCGCAGTTTCGCCAAATTATCTGCTTGGTGAATGCGCACTCCGTGCGCAAGCGTGGGAATCCCCTAAATAGGAACGTAAACTTTTGGGGCGATTGTCAAAAGCCGCACTTGTTCTCGCAACCCCTAACCGCGCAAGCCCTCTTTGCTCTCCCGAATAAGACGGACAAGAACTCAAACCGCAATTCCGCGCGAGTGCTTGCTTGGTAAATGCGCACTTTGTGCGCGAGCGGATAAACGACACTTATTCGAAGCGTTCTTATAAACGGAATGTGTCTATTCGCAGACGGAATTGGAATCGCAGGGCGATGACCGTAGCGAGCGTCGAGCTTGACGATTAGTACAAGTGAGCGGGCGAGTGTGGATTTTTTCGCCCGTGAACGAGTGACACGGCTTTCAGCCGATTTGTATTGCCAACAG
>CAVBBF010000038.1:0-18106 GCA_963593735.1 Phascolarctobacterium succinatutens | reverse complement strand
TAGGTTGAACCTACGTCGCATCCGCCAAAATATTTCATAATTCTTTTCTCCTTTTAATTACCACGCTTCGGAATCGTCGAAGTCGAGCAAACTCTCGTCAATCGGCTTTTCTTGCAAAACGGTCGTCATATACTTGTTGACTTGTTCGCGCATATCTCTGCGAGATATGGTTCTGCTGTCCATAAGGTCTTGTTGCACCCAAATGAAGTTGTAGCCCTTCTCTCTCGCCTGATCGTCGAAGATACCGACGAGTCCGTCCATACCCTTGCAGGAGATTTGGTCGTACATAATGATGGTGTCGACGTTGTATTCTTCCGCAACGCGCCAGCATTCGTTGAGGACGTTTGCATAGCCGCCTTTGGTGTGAGTACGCATAGTCGCGCGTTGGTAGGTTTTTGCGAGGTCTTCAAGAGCGTGTTCGTGCGTGTCGGTGCGGAATTTGAGGTAGGAAATCATAGTTTCCATATCCATAACGACGTTGATACCCCAGCAGTTTTCAAGCCAGTTTGCAAACGACGTATAGTAGTTTGCGGGGCAACTCCACACGATTGCGCGGTGGCGCATTTCCTTGCTCGCTTTGGTCTTTTTGGCATACGCTTTTTCCATAATCTTGTTGACTTTTTCGTCGACTTTGAGGAAGCGTTTGTCGTAACCGCCCGAAAGGTGATAGTAGTAGAGTCTGTACAGCCAGAACGTCGCGCCCGTCATTTGCGGATATTGCGTTTTGTTGACATCCCATTTTTTGAGTTCGTAATCGAGTTGCTTGTTGTAACTTTCAAGCGCGGCGATGAACGTATCCCAGTTCCACTTCTCGCCCGTTTGCTCCTCGACGAATTTAATCATATCCTTGATTTCGTCCACGGCGTATTTTTGCACGTCCTCGCCCTTGTATCTCAAAGGCACGTTGTAAACGTGAGTGGGAAGTTTGAAGTATCTGTCTTGGAAGGTCGTCGTCATAATCGAGCCGTCGCAAGGCATATTGCAGGTTATCATACACTTGCCGAGTTTTGGATAGTCGTCGTCGACGCATACGCCGGCTTCCGCGCTCGGAAGAGGACAAACGTCGGCAGGCACGCCGAAACTCTCGATTGCGTCGAGATAAGGCGGCACTACAAGTTGATCGACCATACTCGAAAGGAATATGGGCATCGTCTGCATAGGATACATTTTGAGGTTGGGGAAACCTGCGATGAACTCTGCGGGGATAAGTTCGTCCACGCAAACGAGTTTTTTGCTCTTTTTGTTCTTGGGGAACATCTTTTCGTCAGCCTCGAACGCGGTGAGGATAAGTCCCGTCGCATGCTTTACGATCATGTTGAAATGAAGATGCGTCATCAAAAGTTGCGGTCCGCGCAAACCTTCGGTGTGACGGTCCACGAACGCGGGCGTGGAAAGGTAGGTTGCCATCCAGCGATAACGCCAAAGTCCTTTGACGACCGCAATCGGGTTTTTGAGAACCATAACCACCATATCTTTCCAAGTGACGAGCCAACGCCAGTAGTCTACGAGCGTATCTTTGAATCCGCGCCACTCGCGATGTTTGAGAAGTCCGGTTTTATCTTCGTGCAGATTCTTGTATCCGCCGTATTTTTTCTTTTTCATATTCCACCTCACTTAGCAGCCTTTTGTGCTTTGGCTTTTTGGATATGCTTGATTTCGAGGCTTTCGACAAACGCCTGAATTCTCGTGCGAAGTTGTCCCGACGCGCTCGCCGTGTATTGACGGTCGATTGCGATTGCGGGAATGCCGAACTCGTTGATCATAATGTACGAAGCGAGCGCGCGCTCGTATCCCCAGTATTCGCAGAATTTGAGTTGTTCGTACACAACGCCGTCGGCATGGTATTCTTCAACAAGGCGTTTGACGTATTCCCTTCTGTCCTCGACTTTTTCGTGTTCCATGTATCTTGGGCACTGGCAAGTCTTCATATAGTGACGGCAGATTTGCGTAAGCACGTCCTCTTCGTCGTTGAGGATAATTTCTTCTCTTCCCGGCATAGAACCGAAGCAGTATCTGTCCGCAACCACGAACGCGCCGCTGTCCTCGAAAAGTTTGGTGAAGTCGGGATCGTCGATTTCGCTTCCGACAAGCACGATTCTCGCTCTGTAAAACTTCTTTGCGTCCGGCTCTCTGTGCTTGATTTCTTCAAGCGTTTCTTCAAGTTTGTCAACGATGAGATAATGCGGACAAGCGTACGACGCAAGACAAAGAACGTGGAATTCGTAACCCGTTATGCGCGGATTTTCTTCCTTTCTGAACTCGCCGATTGCCGTGATCGCTCTGCAAACTCTGTTGTGAAGTTCGACGGCTTTTCTCATAGCCTCGTGGGACGTGTCCACGCCGTATACGTCTTTGAGTTTGTCCAAAACTTTCAAGCGCATCTGATTGACGTAACTTTCAAGGCAATGGTCGTTGGTTTTGAACGGCATATCGAATATGCTGACGAAAAACTTGTCGTTGTCGACAAGGCGAAGCAACTCGAAATGCTCGATCGTTCTGTTCATTTCACTGCAAGTTTCGCCCGCAAAAAGCGCGGACAAGAATCCGTAGCCGCCCTCGATACCGCGTTCGAGCAACGCCTTTGCAAAGCCGCAGATGAACGGGCTGAGATAGTACGTTGCGATGTCCACCGAACCCGTGCGCGGCGCGCGCAATCTCACGCTTATGCAGTTGTCGAGATTGAGCAACACTTCGGGAACGTGGTAGCAAGTATAACCCAGAGCAAGTTTGCCGTCCTCTTTGACAGCCTTTTGCACGAGTTCGTTGTTGGCTTCTTGCAAAAGGTTTTCAAAGTAAAGCAAGTGTTTGAGATCCCTCATAATATACTCCTCTATTTTTTCGGATAAATCCTTATTTTCAAAGAATACTGCGGATATTCCGCCTAAGCGCGCGATACGACTCGCGTCGCACAATATGTATATATTAGCACAAATGCGTGCATAAGTCCACACGCATTTATCGAAAATATTAATACAAATTTATCTATTTATATCAAAAAAATACCGATTCGGGCATTGCTTCTTACATTTTTCGCCGTTCACATCACTTTGCCATATTTCCAAAGTCGGAAAAATGAATATAGCAGACGCAAACAGCATAGTTTTATACGAGAGGTGACGTATGGAAAACAAAAAAGAAATCGTCGTGCTGAGCGGCGCGGGACATAAAGGCATCGTGAAAATTCAAAACGTTTCGTCAAAGGCAAATACGGTCAAGGGCGAGTGCAATCTCGACTTCCGTCCGTCAAATGCTTCATTGTATCTTGTCGGGGATAAAATTGCAAAAATAAGACTTTACGACACGAATACGGCGTTTGAAGTGCCGTTTTGTGTAACAAGTGAGTTCGGGTGCGTGGTGCGTTCGAGTTCGGTGACGATGTTCGGCGGCAACATACCCAACGGCAAAATACTTCGCCGCATAGACGAATACAACAAGCAAAAAACGGTGAGCGAAAGCACGAAAACCGTCCTTCAAAGCACAAATTCAAATGCGGAAAAGCAAAGCAAAGATAACTCCGAAAACGCGAAAATCGGAATGACGCTCAAAGACATAAAACTCGACGAGTGGACGAAGTACGACGGCAACAATTTTTACTATGCCGTCAAGCCGCAGATAGACGAATTGTTCGTATGTTACCCCGAAGAAAAAACGCTCAACGAAGCGGTTGCCAACTCGAAGTGGGTACACGTTCAAACGAGCGACGATTATTACGTCGTAGGGCTTTTGTTCAACGACGACGAGCCGTCGTTCATATGTTACGGCGTGCCTGCCGACAGCAAGCAAACCCCGCCGTCCGAACTTGAAAACGCTTGCGTGTGGCTCCCCGTCGGCGACGGCGAAAAAGGCTACTGGGTGATATATCAATCGGCACGAACAGGGGAAATCGTGAAGTGAATTAATAATTAATAATGAATAATTAATAATTGTGGGCGGGACACCCGCACCCGAAACGAAAACTTGTTCGAAGACTACTTATTAACGGAATGTGCGACTTCGAAGACGGAAATGGAGCCGCAAGGCGGCGAGCCTATGAGCGCCGAGCTGGACGTTTTGTACGAGAATGCGTGGCATTCCGTTGCGAAGCCGCCACGCAGGCGAAGTGGCATAACAAGTGAAATGCCCCTATCTATGCGAGTGCCGACTGTCTCCCCCGCGAACGACGATTACTTATGTAGGGGAATGCCCCTAACTGAGTGGTGGGAGAAATACCCGAGAGGGAAAGAGGGGGTGCTTCTATTTAGAGTACACGCCGTTCACTCTTGTAGAGGTCGAAAAACGCCCCTCTCATATTGTTGAGAGGGGCGTTGACACAGTTATTCGCTTAATAGCGCATTATGGATAAGCGCACCAAACAGATGAATAGCGCGAAAAAGCCCTTCGGGCACTCGTCTATTATCTTAACCGACTAAGGCTTTTTATAAAATACTAATATAAAACCGCGATATTGAGATGAAGAACAAGGAAACGCCCCTCTGGTAGCAATCCTAACGTACATAAGCGTACGTGAATTGATAACAGAGGGGCGTTGACACAGTTATTCGCTTAATAGCGCATTATGGATAAGCGCACCAAACAGATGAATAGCGCGAAAAAGCCCTTCGGGCACTCGTCTATTATCTTAACCGACTAAGGCTTTTTATAAAATACTAATATAAAACCGCGATATTGAGATGAAGAACGCGAAAGGCACAGCTTGAATCAAAACCCAGTGTACATAAGCGTACACGATTTTGAGGCAAGCCGTGCCTGACAATGTTATTCGCTTAATAGCGCGGTTTTATCCAAAGACGGCAAGAAGGAAACCTGCCGCCACCGCCGACCCGATAACGCCTGCTACGTTCGGACCCATTGCGTGCATAAGAAGATAGTTGCCTTTGTTGTATTGAAGTCCGACAACGTTGGATACACGCGCCGCCATAGGCACGGCGGATACTCCTGCCGAACCGATGAGCGGGTTGATTTTGCCTTTGGAGAGGACGTAAAGCAATTTGCCGATGAGCAAGCCGCAGATTGTGGCGAGCACGAATCCTGCAAGACCGAGGAACACGATTTTGAGCGTGGACACGGTGAGGAAGGTCGAGCCGACTGCGGTTGCGCCGACGGAGATGCCGAGAAACAGAGTGACAATGTTCATAAGCGCGTTTTGCGCGGTGTCGCTGAGCCTTTCGGTTACGCCGCACTCACGCAAGAGGTTGCCGAACATAAGGCTTCCGAGCAGAGGCGCAACGGACGGCAAAAGCAATGACACGATGATGGTGACGAGGATCGGGAAGATGATTTTCTCCCTCTTGCTGACCTTGCGGGTTTCGGTCATGACGCACATACGCTCTTTCTTTGTGGTGAGCAACTTCATAAAAGGCGGTTGCAAGAGCGGAATGAGCGCCATATACGAGTAAGCCGCAACGGCGATAGGCGCAAGCAAATGCGGTGCGAGCGACTTTGTAAGGAAGATAGCCGTCGGACCGTCTGCGCCTGCGATGATTGAAATCGATGACGCTTCGCCGCCGGTGAAGCCCATTGCCGCCGCGAGAATAAGCACGAGGTAGATACCGCCCTGCGCCGCCGCGCCGAGAACGAGCGAACTCGGACGAGAAAGCATGGGGCCGAAGTCGGTCATTGCGCCCACGCCGATGAAGATGAGGCAGGGATAAACTCCCGTCTTTACGCCTATGTAGAGCATATCGAGCAAGCCGCCGTGTTGCAAAACGTGGAGATAGTCCACACCGTTTGCCACAGCCGCGTCGCCCGTCCACCACTCCGCATGGAAAATTTTGTCGCCGTCGAGTGCCGGCAAGTTGGTGAGAAGCATGCCGAACGCGATGCCAACGAGAAGCAAGGGTTCAAACTGCTTTTTGATGCCGAGATAGAGGAAAAACAGCGCGACGATGATCATCACGATTGATTGCCAACCGCCTGCCTGTCCGAAAAGATGGTAGCCGCTGTCATTCCAGATATTCTTTAAGATTTCGCCTATATCCATACAAAACCTCTCAGTTCAATTCGCAAAGCGGTGCGCCGGTGCTTACGCTCGCGCCCTTTTGCACAAACACTTGACCGACTTTGCCGTCCTTGTCGGCATAGATTTCGTTTTCCATCTTCATTGCTTCGAGCAAGAACAGCACGTCGCCTTTTTTGACTTGTTGACCGCTTGCCACCTTGACGGCGTTGATAGTGCCGGGCATAGGCGCAATGACGGAATTTGCTCCTGCGCTTGCAGGTGTTGTCGCCACAGGTGTTGCCGTAGGTGCCGCAGTTGCGACTTCTTGCGTTGCCGCTTGAGGAGCAGCCTGAGGAAGCGCGGCTTCGTATTCGGCTTGAATGACAGCCTCTCCCTTTTCGACTTCGACTTCGTAAATTTTTCCGTTTAACGTAACTTTGTAAATCATTTTTCTTCGTCCTCCGCTCTCTTGATGGATTTGAAACGCAACTCGTTGAGAGGCGTATTGGTTTGGTCTGCGACGATTGCCATAATCATGGCGGCGTCGCGCTCGTCTGTGTTGATAAGTTTCAGTTCGCCGCAAGTGCCTTTTGCGAGGGGTTGCTCGACGGTTTCGGATTCCTCTTTCTTATCCTTTTTCCAGAACGTCATTTTTGCTTTGAGATTCTGCACTTTGTCGTTCCATTCGGGGTGTTTTTCTTTGAGTTTTTCGCTTCCGTCAAAGATTTTGCCCACGAGCGAGACGATGAGCATAAGCAGAATAAGAACGATGAAAACCACCACCGTGCCGATGAGCGCAAGCAAAAGCGCATCGGTGACTTTGAGGGGGTCTGTTTTGTTCAAAATTCCGCAAAGTAGAATGTTATTCATATTTCACCTCTCATTCCTCAATAGGGGAAATGGTGTATTTGACCACTTTTTCTTCTTTTGCCTTGCGAGCGGCGAAGTATTTTTCCGTCACTTGCGGGAAAAGGATGTAGGAAAGCACGTCCTCGTCGCTTTTTGCAATGCCTTTGAGTTCCTCTTTGGTCTTTTCAAAGACGGGTTCGAGCGTATCGGCGTATCTGCCCTCGATGGGTTTCTCGTCGCCGAGCGCCTTCTTCATAACTTCGGGATTTATGGGCGCGGGCGAAGTGCCATACTCGCCTCTGCAATACGCTTTGACTTCTTTGGAGATATTCTTGTATCTCTCGCCGCAAAGCACGTTGTTGGTTGCTTGAACGCCGACCATTTGGCTCATAGGCGTTACGAGCGGCGGATATCCGAGGTCCGCTCTGACCTTCGGCGTTTCGATGAGCACTTGCTCGAATTTGTCCATAGCGTTTTGCGCTTTGAGTTGCGAAACGAGGTTGGAGAGCATGCCGCCCGGCACTTTGTAGGTCAAAGCGTCGGTGTCGGTTGTGAGCATCTTGGGATTGAGCGTGCCGTCTTTGAGATAGCCGTCTCTTATGGGCTTGAAGAAGTCGTTGACTTGTTTGAGCACGTCGTCGTTAAGTCCCGTTTCGTATCCGAGTTGTTTGAGGGCGATATTGATAGTTTCGGTTGCGGGTTGGCTTGTGCCGCCGCTGAAACAAGAGGTTGCCGTGTCGATGACGTCAACGCCCGCCTCGATTGCCTTCATATAGGTCATATACGCCATACCGGTCGTGCAGTGAGTGTGCAAAACGACGGGGATTTTGACTTCGTTTTTGATTGCGCCGATAAGTTCGTACGCTTCGTTGGGGGTCATCGTGCCTGCCATATCCTTGACGCAGACGGTTGCAACGCCCATTTCTTCGAGTTGTTTTGCGAGTTTTGCAAAAGCATCGAGAGTGTGTACGGGGCTTTGCGTGTAACTGATTGCGCCCGACACCGTCGCGCCGCACTTGATTGCGGTTTTTGTTGCGGTTTCGAGATTGCGCACGTCGTTGAGCGCGTCGAAAATACGGATGACGTCGATGCCGTTGTCAACGGATTTTTCAACGAACATCTTGACGATTTCGTCGGGATAATGCTTGTAGCCGAGAAGGTTTTGACCCCTGAGCAGCATTTGGAGTTTCGTGTTTGGCATAGCCTTGCGAATGTCGCGCAAACGCTTCCACGGATCCTCGTCGAGATATCTCAGACATACGTCGAAAACCGCACCGCCCCAGCACTCGACAGAGTAGTAACCCGCTTTGTCCATCGTGGGAAGAATGTCGGCAAATTTAGAATACGGCAAGCGCGTTGCGATCAAAGATTGATTTGCGTCGCGAAGGACCGTTTCGGTAAAAAGAACTTTCTTTTGAGCAAATTCTTTTTTCATTTTGTAGCCTCCAAAAAATAATTCATTGTAAGTATAACAAATTATATTTGCAAATCAACAGTTTTTTGAAAAATATAGATAAAAATTTATTTATTTAATCTTTCAAACAAAAAACAACGAAAAATATGGCAAGCGACCGCTTGAAAAACGGCAGGCAACTTTCTTTTTTCTCTCCTTAAAAACCGACAACCTCAAAGCGAAAATAACGCCTCGCAAAGCGAGGCGCAAAAGTTTTGTTTGTCGATATTCGATTTTAATTTCACTTGCAATCGGAAAGCGGCAAAAGAGTCACGTCAAAGGAGCCGTCGTCGTAGATGTCGATGAGCGTTCCTCCTCTTTGCGCAAAGCGTTTGCCTATGCCCTTGTAGGCATTGTAGTCAATGCTCATTCCGTAGGTCAGGCGAATGCCCTTGTATGTCATAGACAGCGTGTTGAGGTGGTCGTGTCCCATAAACATACCTTTGCAACTGCCGAGTTTCACCATTTCGCCGAAGAACTTGCCCTCTTTTGTTTTGGGATAGCCGAAATAGTTGTCCTTTTCCTGCACGAATCCGAGGTGGTAGGTCGCCTCGTCCGAGCCTCTGTAACACTTCTCCCACCCTTCCTTGAACTCTTTGGGCGGAATGTGGAAGAATGCGAGCGACTTTGCAATCTCGCCGTCTTTGGAGAGGGCTTGGATTTCCCTTTTGTACCACTCGATTTGGTCGTCGTGAATAACGTCGAAGCCGCTGAAAAAGTTCCACGTCAAATAGGCGTTGCTGTCGATAAACATAAGCGCGGTGTTGAGCGAGCCGTCCTCGTTGAGAATGGGTATGCAATAGTTGCCCACGCCGAATATGTCGGGGTCGCCCTTTTTGAAGTGGCAATGCGGCTGAGAGGAATAAAAATCGCCCAGTTGCTCTTTGTTGAGTTTTGCCCAAACCTCGCTGTCGTGGTTGCCGAAAACCACCGTCCAATCCACGCCGAGTTTTTCCATAAGCGAGGCGAACATCTTTGAGGATTTGAGGTTGTTGAGCGTGCCTTGATTGAGCAACGGCATAGGATACACCATATCTCCCGTGACCGCAACAAAGTCCGCATTTGCGTTTTGGACAATCTTTTCGACAGCCGCAAGAGCGAGTTTATCTCTCTTGCGAGTGCCCAAAGAGCCGCCGATGTGAATGTCGGTAAGTTGCAAAATTCTGAAAGGCTTGCCCTTCTCTTTTACGATAACTTCTCTGCCGTCGCGCTTTTCAAAACGTCCGTTCATTTTAGCCCTCTATGTCGTCAATCGACGTTTTATCTTCGTTTTCGGTTATATCAACTTCGGATTGTGCGATTTCCTCGTCGGTTTCGGCAATTTCGCCGAGCGAGCCTTCAACGCCCTCCGCGATGTCGGTTTCCTCTTCAACGACGTTGCCTTCTTCGTCGAGTTTAACAGACGGGTCAATGACGTCTTGAGGATCGACCTTGCCGTAAAGTTCGGCAATGAGCGCTTCCCTTTCCGCGCTTTCCTCGTCGGTGAGAGCCTTGCCCGATTTTCTCGCTTCGATAAAGTAGCGGATTCTCGTGAGTTTCGCGCTGGTAATCTTATATCTGAACGAAGCGATGAGAGCAATCGTGATAAACACCGCAACCGAGATGCCGAGCGTCAAACGAACGACGAGCAGAACCGTGTCCGTTTGCGCGACATATTCGGCAGGGTCGTTTGATGTGTTGGAAACATATCCGAGTGCGCCGATAACCCAGCCGACCATACCAACGCCGAGACCGCCTCCCATCTTTCTTGCGAGGGTCATCATACCGCTGTACGTTCCCGTCGGGCGTTGACCGGTTGCCATTTCGGCAACGTCCACGGTGTCGGGGAAGATAATCCACGGCATCATTTGCGCGCCGCCGAAGCCGAGCCCCATAATGAGAGCGACGATGGGAACGAGTACGGGATGCGCCCAACTCGGGTCCATTGCCGCAAGCATAATGCCGCCTGCGATGTAGAACGGAAGCCCCATACGGAATGCGAATTGTTTGCTCTTTTTGTCCATCATAACGCGAGCGAGCGGGAACATAACGACCGCCGCCACCATCATAGGCGCGATGATAAACAACGAGGACATTTTCATTCCGAACAATTCGTAGCCGTGCCATACGTCCGTTGCGTAGTAGACCGCGAGTGCGGAAATGATGTCCATACAGATAAACGCCGTGACGTACATCACGATATGCCAGCGATACGAGCGATTCTTGTAAGGCACGGCGTAACTGTTGGCAAATTGTTTGAGGTTGAAATGCTGTTTGGGGGTCTTGGGTTTGATGCGCTCTTTGACAAACAAGCCGCAGATGACAAGTCCGCCGCCGAACAGCGTGCCGAACACCAAACTCATACAGAGCCAAAATTGCGTAGAGTTGAGTTGAGGCACAAACAGGAATCCCGTTCCGTCGGGGTTTGTGAGAGCCTCTATGAACATAAGCGGCAAAACGTAGCCGAGCCCCGAAGCGATAGCCGTGAAAATAAGTTTGACGGTGTTTGCGTTGTTACGCTCTCTGAACGAAGGCGTAATGTCGCTTGCCATCGAGCAGTACGGCACTTGCGTAACCGTCGAACAAGTGTTCCACAGCAGATACATAATTATAATGTACGCCGTGAATCCGCCAACGCTCACGCCCCATTCTCTCACGGGCAGGAACACGAGGAATATGCACAAAAACAGGGATATTCCGCCAAAGAACATGTAGGGTTTTCTTCTTCCCCACTTACCGCGCGTATTGTCTGAAATGAAGCCCATAAACGGGTCGGTGATTGCGTCCCAGAACTTTGCGATCATCATAATCGTGGAAGCAATGGTCATAGCGATGCCGTTTTTGGTCATGTAGGCGAGCATAACGCAAGACATCATGCTCACGCCGCCGCCGTCCATAAGACCGCCGATGCCGTAGGCGATTTTCTCTTTGAGAGGAACTCTGTCCGCCTCTGCTATGGGTTCGGACGCAGTGGTTTTGGTTTTTTCTTTTTTCACGTTACACCTCGAAAAAGGATTTACAAAATCAATTTTAACATACGAGCGGGCGCATAACAACCCCGAAATACAAAAAAACCGCAGAGTTTCTGCGGTTTTTGCCTGTTTTTTTCAACAAATGCGCTGCCTTATTGTATTCCGTTTGCGATTTTTCGGTCGCAAGCCGAGTTTTGCGCCTTGAAGATTACTTCCTCGTGCGGATTTCCTCGCTCACGAAGTTTACAAACTCGTCAAGCGACATCGTTTTGGTTTCGGCGGTATCTCTGAAGCGCACCGCAACCGTGCCGTTGTCCGATTCCTGCTGACCGATGACGAGCATATACGGCACTCTGTCCACGACTTGCGCTTCTCTTATCTTGTAGCCGATTTTCTCGTTGCGATCGTCGTATTCGGTGCGAATCTTCTCGGCGCGCAACGCCTCGTACACTTTTCTTGCATATTCGTCGTGCTTTTCGGACACGGGCAACACTTTGACTTGAATAGGCGCAAGCCAAGTGGGGAATTTGCCTGCGAAATGCTCGGTGAGGATGCCGATAAATCTTTCGATCGAGCCGTAAACGACGCGGTGCACCATGATAGGTCTTTGTCTTTCACCGTTTTCGTCGACGTATTCCAGTCCGAAGTTGAGCGGCATTTGGAAGTCGAGTTGGATTGTGCCGCATTGCCACGTTCTTCCGAGAGTGTCTTCGAGGTGGAAGTCGATCTTCGGTCCGTAGAACGCGCCGTCGCCTTCGTTGACGATATACGGAAGTCCGATTTTTTCAAGTGCGGTAATAAGTCCGTTGGTTGCCGCTTCCCAGTCCTCGTCGCTTCCCATACTGTTTTCGGGGCGAGTGGAAAGTTCCACGAAATATTTGAATCCGAACTTGCTGTACACTTCGTTGATGAGGTGAACTACGCCGATAATTTCGTCGGTGATTTGTTCCCTTCTCATAAAGATGTGCGCGTCGTCTTGCGTGAAGCATCTGACTCTGAAAAGTCCGTGAAGCGCGCCCTTGAGTTCGTGACGGTGAACGAGTCCGAGTTCGCCCACGCGCAAGGGCAAATCGCGATAACTGTGCGGCTCGCTCTTGTAAACCATAACGCCGCCCGGGCAGTTCATCGGCTTTACGCAATAAACTTCGTCGTCGATGATTGTGGAATACATATTGTCTTTATAGTGATCCCAGTGTCCGCTCGTTTCCCAAAGATGACGGTTCATAATCATAGGCGTGGACACTTCGACGTAATGGTCGCGAGTGTGAATTTCGCGCCAGTATTCGATGAGCGAGTTCTTGATTGCCATGCCGTTTGGCAGGAAGAACGGGAATCCCGGTGCTTCGTCGCAGAGCATAAACAATTTCATTTCCTTGCCTATGCGGCGATGATCGCGCTTTTCTGCTTCTTCGAGAAGTTTGAGATAGTCGTCAAGTTCCTGTTGGGTTGCAAAGGCGGTGCCTTTGACTCTTGTGAGCATCTTGTTGTTCTTGTCGTTTTTCCAGTATGCGCCCGACTGCCCCATAATCTTGAACGCTTTGAGGGCTTTTGTGTACGTGAGGTGAGGGCCTACGCACATATCGATGTATTCGCCTTGTTGATAGAACGTGATGGTCGCGTCGTCGGGCAAGTCTGCGATATGCTCGACTTTGTACTTCTCCCCTCTTTCTTTCATAAGCGCAACCGCTTTTTCGCGATCAAGCGCAAACGCCTTGATGGGCAAGTTCTCTTTGACGATTTTCTTCATTTCCGCTTCGATACGAGCAAGGTCGTCGTCGGTAAGTTTGGTGTCGCCGAGATCCACGTCATAATAGAATCCTTTCTCGTTTGCGGGACCGTACGCAAAGTCCGCTTCGGGGAAAAGGCGTTTGATTGCCTGCGCCATAATGTGCGCGGCGGTGTGACGGATAACGTGCAATTCCTCTGCCTTGTCGGTGATTTCGCCAACCGTACCGTTGTTGTAAACAACTTTCATAAAATGCTCCTTCTATGATTGAATTTCATATATATTTTCATACATTTTAGGCGGCTTTCAAACAAAAAGCCCTCGAAAAAACGTACTGCTACGCTTTTTGCAAGGGCGCATAAATGCTCGGTTCCACCTTGATTTTTACTCGTTTTATCCTTTGACGCAAGGTATGCGGCGACGCTTACTGCTGTTTCGGCGCGCGACTCCGGAATGGTCTTCGCTCGACCCTCGCAAAGAAACTCACAGCAAACGTTTCTCTCTCTGGGTGCCAAAAAGTCGAGTTACTCTTTCCTTCACAGTCTTTATAAAATTTTCGTTTAGATTATAACACCCTAAAATTAGGCTGTCAATTTATTTTGTTTATTTGCTTTTTGCGTGCGATAAGGAAAGCGGCGATGATAACATCGCCGCATAGGTTTAATTGTTTTCGGGAGCAAAGTCAAAAATTTCTTTCTCTCTCTTTTCCCACACCTTTGACGGAAGCGCATCGAAAACAATCATACCGACAGACATAATTATTGCCGCAATAAGCCCTCCGTTGAGTTTCAATTCAAATGCATTAGTTCTTATTTCGTCCATTGTCGTGTTTACTATTTCCATTGTTGCAACGGACAATGCAAACGAACAAAGCAAGAAAGCCAATATCGCCACCGCCAATCCGGTGTTTGCTGCGTTGGCAGCCTTTCCTCCGACAATAGTTCCGCCGAGATAGCAGCCCGAAATCGCCATAACTATGATAAGCAAGAAGAATCCGAGCGACATCATATCCGCGCCCTCATACGTGAGTTGCGCAAGCACACCGTTAGCAATAAGTCCCTTTGCATATGCTTTCGCAATAAGTTCTTCTCCTGCCATAAAATCTTTTGCGGTGAAGTCCCCCAATTGGTCGATGAGCGTTTGTGCGTTTTCCGTATATTTTTGATATTGAAGGCTGGTAGATTTCGTATATTCTTTTTCGTCTTTGCTTGTTATGCAACCTGCCATTGCGCTCGCGTCGAGAGCGGTTTCGTATTTCGCCGACGATGATTTGCCGGAAAATTGAACGTCGAATACTGCCGTAAAGCAAGGTGCAAAACAGCAACCGATAAGAATAATCGCAAAAGCGAAAGTCGCGATTCTCGGCACAAGAATCTTTGCCGTCCTTGCGACATTGGCGTCGGCAACAAACCTTTGCGCAAGACAAACGCCGATTGCAAGGCTTGCAAAGAACAACGAAGCAATCATTGCGCCGGCAACGTCGGCCGCCGACACTGCGATTGCACACGGCAACAGCGCGCACAAAGGCAAAATCATAAGGAACGGCACGAAAAAGTCGAGTTTTGCGTGTTTGTCATTCTCTCTTCCTTGCAAAAAATCTTTCAAGTATGTCACAAACGCCACAATCGACAGAATCGATATGGTGAATGTGAACAAAATATTCAACAAGAACAAGATGCCTGCTGTGATTATTTGCGCTCTCATTGCGCCGCCTGCATAGCCATCAATGGAAAGTTGGAATGCAAGGATTTTTACAACGTATTTGCGAATCAAATTTTCGGATTCTTTGGACAAAACGATTTTCGTTCCGCGAACATCGTCCATAACCGAGCTTTCCAAGTCCTCTGCCAAATCTGTGAGTTTGTCTTCGAGTTTTTCGATTTTTGCAACGTCCTTGTCCTCGTCGTAATGTCTTGCGCTCGCAAACATAAGTTCGATGTAATCAACCGAATAAAGGCTCACCTCGCCCTCTATATAATCTTCATCAACGTCGATATATTCCGCTACCTTGCCGGTTGATAAACCGAGAACGCCTGCAAACGAGAGTGCAAACAAAAGCACGCATACAAAAGCAACAACCGATTTTTTCACAAGAGTGAGAATGCCCTTTGTAGTATGCTTGACCCTGCGACGTTCCGACTTTTCCTTTTCTACAACAGTGGCGCAACCGGGATTTTGGACTTGCGGTTGAACGCTTTGGACGTGTTCCTCGCGAGATTCTACCCTTGCGCCGCATTTCGAGCAGAACTTTGCTCCTTCCAAAATGGGTTCGCCGCATTCTTTACATTTCGGTTTGAATTCCTTTCCACAAAACGGACAAAAAGCAAACTTGTCGATAATAGGTTTGCCACAATTGCTACATCTTTTGATTTCTTCCATATGAATCCCTTTTGCCAACGTCCATATAAAATCGAATTCGACAATTCTCCCTGTTTTTTCGTTTTTCACCAGTTATTATAAACCATTATGCACTTTTGTCAACGGCAAATGAAAAAGGGGCGACACTCCCCATTTATCTAAAAAGCAACAAATGCTATTCGCTTTCGTTGCAGTCTGCCGCTTGGCGTTTTGCCATTTTCTGCCAACTTATAAAGCCGTATATGTCGTTGGCAAGGAACGCAACGAAACATACGACCACCGAAAGATAGGATATATTTTCTATCGTCGCAAGCACCCACAAGACAATAAGCACTACGTCGTTTGCCGCATAACCTATCGCATAGAACGGGCTTCTTCTAAACGTCAAATACACCGCAAGGAAACTCGTCGTCACGGATATGGTGCTTGGGATTATGTTTTTTGTGTCGAACGCTTTCAAAATGAAATAAAACGCCACGGTTATGGCAAGCGTGGCAATCCACATAAAGATAGGCTCGTTTTTCTTCAATTTGTTGACTTTGACTTCGGATTTTTTGCCTTTGTAGGGATTTCTCAGCCACGAGATGAGGGCGAACACCGCCATAGGCATAGTCATACAGACATACGTCAGCATTTCGCCGTAATATGTAAACTTGTACGAAATATATCCGTATATCAAACTGAACGCTATCATAAGAACCTGCCCTATCGGGTTGCCTTTGGCGTTGAAGATAAGCGAAGTTACGCCGACGAGCGATGCGGCGAGCGTCAGATAGTTTTCGCGGTCGAACACGCAAAACGAAACGACGATTAGGACAACCGAAATGCCCCACAGCAACATTTCCCCGACAGAGAAATACTTCACGATTGATTTGAACGATTTCATATATCCTCCAAAAAAATAAGCACCCACATACTTATCTTCAAAGACCTAACGATAAGTATCTGAATGCTTGACATTCTTTTGCCCGGTGGCAAATATTCCTATTTATTTGCGGTTATTGTAACGCAAAGCCCCGATTATGTCAAAGGATTTGCGTGTATATCACTGTTAAAAAGGCTCTTTTATTGTCCGCAACCCAAACGCAGTTTGGATATCATCGTGCGATATGCACGATATCAACACGAAGTGATATCATCGCCATAAGGCGATATCATTGCGCAAGCCCTCTTTGCTCTCCCGAACAAGACGGACAAAGAATCCAGCCACAATTCCGCACGAGTGCTTGCTTGGTGAAGCGCACTTTGTGCGCAGGATGAGGATTCAAATCTTCCATAACCCAAACGAAGTTTGGATATCATCGTGCATAATGCACGATTTCATCACAAAGTGATATCATCGCCGTAGGCGATATCATTGTTATACCGCAACTGCACACAGTGCATTTCACTACGCCAACGGCGCGTCTATTTCTTTCTTTTGGTCGTTGCTTAGCGCAATCAGCGTGTTGTCAACGCCGAGTTTGTAGAGCAGATTCTTCATTGCGGTGTCGAGCGGTTGACCCTCGCGATAGTCCGCTTGGAAAATCCAGTCCACTCTCTCGTGTTTAAGGAGCGGTTGCACCTTTTCTTTTTGTCCGTCCTGATAGAGCGCAATCGAGTGTCCGCCCGACAGTTTGACGAGTTTCATACACGGCACGTCCGTGAGTCCGTCGCCGAGATAAATCATATTGTTGAAAAACACTCTTCTTTCGCTTTCGGGTGTGGAAGCGTTGACCGCGGTGTTGTTGCTGATGTCCAAAACGCCCTTGTTTATACGGTATACAAACTGCGTTTTATTGGTGTAGTTGACCGCCATTTTCGCCCAAATTGCTTTGCCGTCCTCGCCGTACAAAAACTCGCTCGCAAATATCTTTTTGAAGTGCTTTGCAATGCTCGTTCCGTCTATAATCTCTTTAAGACCCGACGAAAGAACGTAATGCTCCACCTCTACGCCCGCCTCTTTTCCGTATTCGTTTATGCGCTCGAACCAGCCCTCGACCCCCGGCAAATACACAACATGTTGTCCGCACTCGACAAGGTCTTCTCTTTTGAGGGGCATACCGTTTGCTTCGGCGCGCGTCATCATCGCGTACATATAAGCAAGCACGCTGTCCATTTGTTGCTCGGAAGCGAGCGTTTGCGTACCCGCCCAAAAATCGTCGGGTTGCATGCCGAGGCTCGGGATAAACGTATACTCCTGCATATCGCGTGTGATAAGCGTTTTGTCGAAGTCATACATTATCGCGACAATAGGTTTTTTCATTTGACGCACCTTTGAATTTTTTTTTGCAAATTGTATTATAACACACTCCCCTGCGCATTTCAAGTAGGTTTATTCGGGTGCGTGTGTCTCCCTCTACAAGAGTGAGTTTTCTTTCTCTACAAGAGTGTGGGGTGTGAACTCTAAATAGAAGCACCCCCTCTTTCCCTCTCGGGGATTTCTCCCACCACTCAGTTAGGGGCATTCCCCTACATAAGTAATCGTCGTTCGCGGGGGAGACAGTCGGCACTCGCATAGATAGGGGCATTTCACTTGTTATGCCACTTCGCCTGCGTGGCGGCTTCGCAACGGAATGCCACGCATTCTCGTACAAATCGTCCAGCTCGGCGCTCATAGGCTCGCCGCCCTGCGGCTCGTGTTACGTCTTCGAACAGGCAGATTCCGTTAATAAGTACGCTTCGAATGAGTGTCCGTTAGAAGTCCGCTCTGCAAGGAGAGCGGACGGCGGTTTTCATCTCGTCTGCGAATTAGCACATTCCGTGTATAAGTAGGCTACGAATAAGTTTTCATTTCGGGTGTGGGCAAAGCCCACCCGCAATTATTAATTATTAATTATTCATTATTAATT
>CAVBBF010000037.1:0-18517 GCA_963593735.1 Phascolarctobacterium succinatutens | reverse complement strand
CATCCGCCGCAGTCGCCGACGTACTTGCAAAACTGCGAGAGATTGTCATCCCCTTATATACGGGAACTTGTTTTTCTTTTACATCGTCTTTATCGCAAGCCACGAAAAGTAATGTTGAAAGGATGATAATCAACAAGGTCAAAATCAATGTTCTACCCAATTTTTTCATTGCTTCCTCCGAAAAAAAATTAGAATTGCCTCAAAAAAATGCCGCATCGCATTCTTTTGTCATTATATTATACCATAATTATTACATTTTGCAATATATATTAATTACAAATTGTCATATATACAACTTTGCTATTTATCATTCAAAATGTAATCATCACAGAATTGGAGAACAATAATGAAAAAATTTCATATTCCGATCACTCCGTCGTCATCCACAAAAAGCGTGCGCTTCCCTGACGATATCATCAAGGAAGTGGAAGATGCCATCAAAGACACCGACTGTTCGTTCAGCGCATTTGTGGTTGAAGCCGTCCGTGTTGCGCTTGAAAATTTGAAGGATGATTCCGAGTAAGAGGCACTCTTACATAAACATGCAAAAGTCCCGACTTCGCTGTGAAGTCAGGACTTATTTTTTTGATTTGGTTCGCTTCAATTTTTGTGTTCCCCTCTCGTCATTCAGAGGAGCAACATCGTTGCGACGTAGGAATCCAGCGGAGCGAATAAAATCGGATGCGGGTGCCCCGCCTCAACTGCGGCAAAGCCGCAATATCACTTGCGCATTGCGCAAATTTCACGCACGCCTTGCGTGCATTTCACTGCACGAAGTGCAATATCGTTGTGCCAAGGCATTGTGCCGAAGGCACTATATCAGGTCGTCCTTGTCAACGACGGATTTATTGCGTTTTTCGTCGTGACCTATGACGATATGCTTGTCGCCGTTTTCGTCTATATACTCTTTTTTGATAAGCACTTTGCCGTCCTTGTCGGCTTCTTTTTTGAGGACTGCGAGTTCGTATTCGCTCTTGTTGGAATACTTTTCGAGTTCGGCGGTGCGTTTTCTCTCGTTGCGTTTGGAGCGAGAAAAGTACAGCGTCACGGCGATTGCGATTGCAAGCACCACAAACCCGTAAAGAAACACGTCTGCATACTGCCTTGGCAAGAAGTAGGCTATCGTCGTGAGGATAAGTCCCGCAACGATATTGCCGAAGAACACCGCCAGCGACGCTTTCCACACGGGAAAATCGAGAAAACTTCCTATGCAAGAGCCCGTCCACGCCCCCGTCATAGGCAGAGGAATTGCAACAAACACGAACAATCCCAAAAACTTTTTCGTGTCTTTGGACAGCGGTTTGCGCTTGCGCTTTGCGTCTTTTCCCTCGCTCTTTTCCTCGTCATACGCGCTTTCCGCCCTGTCGGCGAGATTTTCCTCGAGGCGTTTCCCGATTTTTGAAAACCATTTAGAATGACGAAGTTTTTTGAGGAACGGTCGTGTGATAAGAATGAGCGGAAGAATAACCGTCGTCGAACCGGCGACGCAGCAAAGCATGCCCAACATCATTTCGCCGATCGTGTCGAACATATAGGGCATAAACAAAATAGCCCCGCGCAACTCCACGATGGGGATTATCGATATGACGTACAACGTCAGATAGGGATTGCCTATGGCGTTGCTTATCTGGGTTATCAGTTCTTGAATCATTGCCTTTGCCCTCTACAAAAAGTATAGTTTACGCCCGTCGATTCTGTCAAGGCGATTTTGCCTCGTTCCGCTTGCAAAATCCGATACGATTATATATAATTTTGTCAAATCCTCGCTTATATATTGAATAGTAATTCAATCCTTAAAAGATATGCAAAAAATATTGAGTGTAATGAGAAGAGCCGTTCAGGATTATCGCATGATAGATGACGGCGACAAAATTTTCGTAGGTCTGTCCGGCGGCAAGGACAGCACCCTGCTTCTGCGCGCGCTCGCAGATTATAGACGCTTTTCGCCCGAGCGCTACACCCTCGAAGCGATAACGATAGATATGGGGCTTAAAGACACCGACAAAGCGCAAATGCAAGCGTTGTCGGACTACTGCGCAAGCCTTTCAGTACCCCACCATATCGTAAAAACGGACATTGCGGAAATCATTTTCGACGCGAGAAAGGAGTCCAACCCCTGCTCCCTTTGCGCAAAAATGCGCAGGGGCGCATTGAACAACGAAATAAACAGGCTCGGCGGCGGCAAACTTGCGCTCGGTCACAACGCCGACGACGTTGCCGAAACTATGCTTTTATCCTTGCTTTACGAAGGCAGATTTTCGTGTTTTCCGCCTACGGCGTATATGGACAAATCGGGCGTTTCCCTCATTCGCCCGTTCATATATCTCGAAGAATACGACATAAAATCCGCCGTAAAACGCCTCGAACTGCCCATTGTGGACAATCCCTGCCCTATGAACCACGAATCGCAACGCGAGTATATGAAAAACCTCATCAAAACCATTTGCAAAGACATACCGTTTGCAAAGCAACGCATTTTGGGAGCGATATACCACCCCGAACGCAACAACCTGTGGCACAAGCCGACGGATTTGACGTAATTCAAACCAAAAATATAAAAATTTTTTAGCGGTAACGGCACATAAATACAATCGCAAAAAAAACACGTCAAAACGGCATAAAGACATATCGAAAAAACGCAAAAAAACATCAAAATAGCATCAAAAAACGGCGAATTATTCGCTGTTTTTTCGCTCTTATTCCGCGCCTTCTTGTTTTAGCGCAACGCCGATTGTTTTGAAAATCAAATACAAATCATAGAAAAATCCGCGCTTGTGTTGGATATAATCCAAATCCATATCTATCATCTGCTCGAAAGTCGTGTTGCTTCTTCCGTGCGTTTGCCACTCGCCCGTCAATCCTTGCGGAACGCTCAGGCGAAGCATATCCTTGGGGGTGTACAAAAAGAACTCTCTCGGCGTGCATGGGCGAGGTCCTACAAACGACATATCCCCCTTTAGAATATTGAAAAGTTGCGGGAGTTCGTCGATAGACGTCTTTCTCAAAAACTTGCCGACTTTGGTTATGCGGGGGTCGTCTTTGAGTTTGAACGACACGTCGCCCTCGACCTGATTGTCTTTGAGAAGGGACGCGAGTTTTTCCTCTGCGTCTTCTTCCATAGAGCGGAATTTGTAAAGTTTGAAGACTTTGCCGCGCTTTCCTATTCTGTCCGAAACGTAGAACACGCGCCCTTTCGAGTCGATTTTTATGGCGATTGCGACAATACAAAGAGGGATGAGCAAAATTACGATTGCCAAAAATGAAGCGCATATGTCGAACGCTCTTTTGAAAAACGGATAAAACACGACGTTTTTCACCTTGAAGTCGTCGATGTACTGCTCGTCGTTGCAAATCTGCTCGCTCTCTGCTTTAGAGACGACATTTTTTTCTTTTGTTTTCACTTTTTTCGACAAACCGAAAACCTCTTTCCAAAGTATTTCGCATTGCTCAATCGGTGCGTGTTGAAAACTATATTAGTATAATTATAGCACAAATTCAAGCCTTTTGCCTAAATTTAACCTTAATTATGCCATATCATTGCGCGATTATATTGCAAAATATTACAAATTGTATTATAGTAGCATTTATGAGAAAGAAGAAAAGACAGCACGCCAAGAGAAGACAGAGCGTCAAAAGATGCGTGATCGTCATCAACAAGTTGTCGGGCAACGGCGACAAAGCGGACGAGCGCACTTTGAAATCCGCTCTCGGCGCAGGCTATGCCGTAGATTGCTACTATATCGTCGAAAAACAAAAACTCGAAGATTTTTCCGAATACGACAGAATCGTCGTATGCGGCGGCGACGGCACGCTAAACGGCATCCTAAACTCCAAAATTCGCGATGACGTAGAGATAATTTATATGCCGTACGGCACCCTCAACGAATTTTATAACGGCGGAATCAAAAACAATCATTTTCTCAAAGACATCTGCTTTGCAAACGATTTGTATTTTTCATACGTTATGGCGGCAGGCATTTTCACCCCCATCGGCTATTGCGTAAACGACAAGAAAAAACGCAAATACAAGGCTCTTGCGTACATTGCGCAAGTCGCGAAAGAATACAAAATTCACCGCATAAACGCCAAAATTTCGGCAAGCGATTACGAAGACGAGGGCGAATACTCGCTCATTATGGCAATCGATTCGCCGCGTTGCTTCGGGTTCAGATTCAACCGCCTCTTCAAAGCAGACGACGGCATTATGCACCTTTTGACAATAAAAGCCCCCAAAACCAACGGCATTTTCGGCAAAATCAAAATTTTCTTCCCGTTGTTCAGAGCGTTCTTTATCGGATTTGGCAAACCGTATCATTCAAAGAATATGGAATTTCGCCCTTTCGACAAATTGAACCTCTCACTCGACAAGGATATTGCCTTCGATGTTGACGGCGAAAAAAAGGTTCTCGGCGGCGACGTAAATCTCGGCATAACCTGTTTTTCAAAACCCATAACCATTTTGAGCAAATCCGACCTTAGCGGTCTTTCAAAAACCGCCACCGCCAAATAATCGGACCGTAACGAGCCATAAAACGCGACACTGCTCGTGTTGTTGACTTGCATTTGGTTTTGGTGTATAATAAATATTATTGTGGTAAAAAGTGATAAAAGATTTTTATTTTGACCACAATCGAAGCGAATGACAAAACAACTTAGATTTCCAAAAAAAAGAGTGCGTGCAAACGAATTGCAGTTCAAAAAATCAATGGTGATTTTGGGCTCTTTGGTCGGGAAAAACATCAAAAATCAATATAGACGTTCTGTTCTCGGCATTTTGTGGACGGTTTTGAATCCTCTTCTCAATATGCTCGTTATGTCGTTTGTTTTCAGCAAAATTTTCGGCAGAAATTCAATCGATATGGACTATCCCGTATACGTCCTTTCGGGCAACATCGTCTTTTCCCTTATGCGTGCTTCCACGACTTCGTCGCTCACATGCATGGTCGGAAACTACGATTTACTCACGAAGACGAGAATTCCGTATGCGGTCTTCCCCATATCCAACGTGCTTTCGTCCACTGTAAACTTTTTCTTTTCACTCATAGCGCTTGTCATCGTTATGCTCGTAAGAATGAGCGCAGGCGTTACGTTCCACTGGACGATGATTTTGATTATCTTCGCGTGGTTGCCTGCGATTTTGTTTTTCTCTGCAGGCTTATCATTTGTGCTTTCCGTCGTATACGTCAGATTTAGAGACATCAAACACCTTTACGGCGTGTTTTTGACGTTGTGGATGTATATGACCCCTGTGTTCTACTCTGTCGACGCGTTGAAACTCGACAACGGTTATCTCATTGTTATGAAGTTAAATCCCATGCTGCACTACCTGCAAAGTTTCAGAGATTTGGTCAACGGTGCCATTCCGAGCGGACAAGAGTTCTTGATTTGCTACGGCGTAGGGCTCGGATGCTTGGGACTCGGATATTTGATTTTCAGACTATCGAGAAAAAGGCTTTTGCTGTACATTTGACGAATATGGAAGAAATAAAAGAGCAAAACACCAATCAAGAGGCTTTAACGACGCAAGACGCCGCTATGCCCGAGGTCAAGCCGGACGCTTTTGAAAATCTCGGCGATTTCGACACGGACACCGACATTTTGCTCGATGTAAGCCACGTCGGCATGAAGTTCAAAATGCCCACCGAGCGCATAGACAACATCAAAGAGTTCTGCATAAAACTCGTGAAAGGACAACTTCACTACACGAGTTTCGTCGCGCTCAAAAACATCACGTTCCAAGTCCGCAGAGGCGAAAGCATAGGGCTTATAGGAAGAAACGGCGCGGGCAAATCCACCCTTCTCAAAATCATTTCGGGCATAATCGAGCCGACCGCAGGCTACGTCAAGACAAGAGGCAACATCGTTCCCCTCTTGAAACTCGGCGCAGGTTTCGACTTTAACGCCACCGGGAAAGAAAACGTGTTTCTCAACGGCGCGATGCTCGGCTTTTCAAGACGTGAGATGAAGAAAAAATACGACAGTATCGTCGAATTTGCCGAACTTGAAAAGTTTATGAACGTGCCGCTCAAAAACTATTCGCAAGGTATGATTTCAAGGCTCGGCTTCGCAATCGCGGTTGACGTAAATCCCGACGTTTTGCTTATCGACGAAATTCTCGCCGTAGGCGACGCGGTTTTCCAAAAGAAATGCGCCGAAAAAATCGATGAATTGAGAAAGAACGGCACGACTTTTATCGTCGTATCGCACAGCGCGTCGCAAATCCTCAGACTTTGCCAAAACGCAATTTATCTTAAAGACGGCAACGCCGTTCAATACGGCACGGCAAAGGAAGTCGTCGAGGCATATCAAAATGATTGCGCCATTGCAGAGCAAGCACAAAAGAAACAATAACGGAAAATAAAACAACAAGCATATCAAAAAACTGCCGTTCGGCAGTTTTTATTTTTCGAATTCAGAATTAATACTTTCGAATTTATGTGATCTTGCATTTTTCGGCTCGGATTTTTACACTATTGTTTTACGGTTTTACACTTTTGTGTTTAATAAATTTGCACTATCGCGTTATTTTCCTATCCCCTTAATGCTTATAGTTTCGTTCGCAAATCTGGAAATTTTTCGAATTTCTTTTTTCTGTATGCCAGCATAACGCTTCTCGGCGCAAGCCGTTCGACAACGGGTTTAATCGCATAAAGAGCAGATTTTCCGCCGGTTTTTTTTGCGTTTTTCAAACTTTGTTTCAAACTTGTTTTTTTAAGAACGCAGGTCACGGGAAGAAAACAACCTCTTTGCCCTTCTTTTTCAAGCAAGGTTATAAACGCGCCCGTAAGCCGTTCGGAAACGAACATTCTCTCCTCTTTATTTTCCCTTCTCTTTTCGTACTCGAATAAAATCGGGAATATCAACTCGCAATATCTTTTGAACGTTTCCTTTTTAAAAACGAACATATTGAAAAAGTACGCTTTATTTCCGCAAAAATACTCGTTTTTTGCCGCGGAAAATTCGGGATATTGTTTGTCGATTATATCGTTTATTACACTCAAATCGTCGCCGTGCGCTTTTTTAAAGTTTTCCTCGACGGATTCTCTGTACGCAGGAACGGGCGCGATGAAATCGTATTTAGAAAAAATCTCGTTCAACTTGTCTTCGTCAAGTTTTATTTCGTTGAAAAATTCATCGGTAAATTTCGAACGCTCATTATAAATGCTCGCATTGTGTGAGAACGCAAAAAATCTGCGGTAATGCACAAAGCCTATCAAGTCGGTATTTTCAAACTCGTCAAGGCGCTTGTATACGCTGTAAACCGCGGTCATTTCGTTGTACACGGCGTTTTTGTCCGCAATGTTGTCGCCATTATCGTCACGCAAAAAACGAGGCGAAAACTCGTCTTTTCTTTCGCCTACGCAAATAGGAACGTAAGGATATTGAAAAATCCTTTCGTCGATTTGCTTGGGGTCGTGGCATACGACAAAAATTTCGGCGTTCATTTTGCGTTTACTTCCGTATAATATTCGAGCAAGTTTTTTGCCTCTTCGACGATGTCGTAACCTGCGGCGGCAACCGCTTTACGTCCGTCGTAGGAAACGTTTTCGTCAAGGACTCGGCTTATCTCACTCGCCCAGTAATTCGCGCTTAAAATAGGCAGATATTCGACGTGTCCGGTGATGTCGGCTTCTTTGGTTATGCAGTCGGAAAGAAAGCACGGGATTCCCATTGCCTGCGCCTCAATCGCAACGAGCGGAAGCCCCTCGAATCTCGACGGCAACGCGAACGCGTCGAACAGCGCGTAGTATTCCTGCACGTTACGCTTTTCCGTCATAAACAGCACTTTATCTTCTATTTTGAGCGTTTCAACCAGTTTTTTGACGTTTTCAAACTCTGTGCCGCCGCCAACGAGCATCAACCTTACGTCATCGCGCGACTTGCATAAAATGGCGAATGCCTTCACCAAAAACGGAATATTCTTTTGAAACTCGAATCTTCCGATATGCCCTACCACTTTGCAATTTTCAAGACCGTAGTGCGCTTTCAATTCCTGCTTTTCTTCGTCGGTCACGTCGAATTTGTCAAGGTCTATGGCATTGCGCATAAGGTACGCTTTCTTTGCGGCTTTCTTGCCGTAGAGCCAATCTATACTGAGTCTACTGCATCCTGCGAGGTCGGTTGCAAACCACGTCGAAATATGTTTCAAGCACGACTTGACAACGTGCACAAATCCTTCTTCTTTGTTGGTTGTGGAATGAGCATGGCAAATGCGGTGCTTTACGCCTGCCTGCTTTGCGGCGAGCAAACTCACAAAAGACAACGACGTCATATGCGCGTGCACTATGTCGTATCGTTCGCGTTTGAAACTCTTGCGCAAAAACCGCACGCACTTGAAGAATGCAAACACGGACGGAAAATAGAAAACTCTGCCGCCGCGCGCTTTTATTTCCTCATCGAACGGCGACGGGCCGTAGGTGTAAAAATCGAACTGAACTTTTGACGTGTCGATATTCCTAAAATAATTCATAACGCAGTTTACAACTCCGCCAACTTTAGCGTTGCCTATAACCTGCGCTATTTTGATTTTTTTCCCTTCGGTATCCGCCATTTTGTCCTCTCGCGGTCAATCGTCGAGTCCGAGGTTTTTAGACCAAAACTCGAACGACGTGAGATACTTTTGGTTTCTCACGAACGATTTTTTTGCTCTATTATATTCGCCGAGCATTTTGAATGCTTTCCCCACGAGCATAAATCCCGCCTTTATCACCTTTGAAAACTTTTCTTCGGTGAAGAATCCCGTTTGGGAAAGCGGATTGTATTGAAGCGTTTTGCGCGACGTGAAGAAATCTCTCGGCGGACAATCCGTGCTGTCTATTATTCTGACCTCGCGCGATTGCTTCGAACACAAAAACTTCGGGATCAGATAGCCGTTGAGCGTAATTGCCTGCCAATATTTCGAGCGCGGTTTGCTCTTGTAAATATTCGTTAAGTCGTAGCCCATATCTTCGAGTTCGGCTTTCGAGTATATTTTCGGCATACCCTTTCTCAAATCCGAATTGAGTTTTTCGGCGTCGAGTGCGGCAAGATAGTCCGCGCCTTTGAGAAAATCGTCGTAACCTTTTACGGAATACGGAATTGCAAAATACTGCTGCTGAACGAGTTGAATCCCCACGCAACGCACGAGTTTCCAAAAATATTTGAACCCGCTGCGCTTTGTGGTGTAGCAGTTGATTATAAGTTCGTTTCGTCTGATGTAGTATTCGAGCGAAGCGTTGTATTTTGCATCGAAAGGCGAGTGGTAAACGCCCACGCCGTTTAAGAACGTCCATTCGAGTTCCTTACAGCGCATGCCGTATTCGATGTCGTCGGTTTTTATGAACAGCGGCAGAGGCAAACCGTGTCTGTCTATCACGCCGACGGGCATACAGCAGTACCACCACGCGCAATAGTCGGGACGTTCGGTCTTGTCGAAAAGCAAGTTCTCCTTTTGGGAAACATCCAAATCGCCGTAAAAACCGCACACCCTGTCGCCGTCCCAACGTCCGCCGAGTTCGTATAGAATTTCTTGTTCGTCCTCGCGAAGCATACCTCCGCCGATAGCGACGTTTTCGGACGTAGCGTATTCCAAAAAGCGCATAGTGCGCGCGACGATTTCGGGATTGAAAGAAATGTCGTCGTCCATAAGCAGAAAATGCGTATGCACGCCGGCTTTGTGCGCCTCTATCATTCCTCTCGTAAAGCCGCCGCTTCCACCAAGATTTTTGTTCGGAACGAGTACGGCGTCCGCCACGTCTTCGCTCGAAAGAGTCCGTCCGTTGTCGATGACGTAAACGGTTACGCTTTCGTCGTTGCGCTTTGCAAATTCGCATAACGCCTTGACGTTGCTTTTGACGTAAGATTCCCTTTTGTAAGTGCAAATCACAACGGCAAGGTTTGCTTGTCTTTGTCTTTCCTGCTCCGTCGCATAGCCGCCGCCAAACACCGTCGCCGTATCCGAAAGAGCAACGATTTTGCACCACACGAAATTGCCGTCGTCAAACGCAAACGGCACTTCAACCGTGCGTTTTTCGACGTTTAAGTCCTCTTTTTGACAAATGAGCGTATCGATTACGCCGCTTTCGCCGCGTTTTGACGAATACACTTCGACCCTCACCGCGCCTTCGACTTCGGCGAACGCAATCGCCTTTTCAAGCGAAGTCTTTTGCCTGAAAACCGCCTCGGAAAAACTGTTAAAGTATGTGTCGAAACCGACGCTGCCGCCTTTTTGCAACGTCACCTTATCTTCACCTGCGACCGCCTTATCAAGCCGCATATTAAGTTTTCCCTCGCCGATAATCCAGCGCGATAAAATGGTCATATCTTCTTTTATGAGATTAAATCTCTGCTTTCGCTATGTCCAAAGCCGAGCGAATGACTTTGTCCATATCGTAGTATTTATACTGTCCGAGTCTGCCGCCGAAAATCACGTCGGGGCGCTCGGTTGCGAGTTGCTTGTACCGCGCATAAAGCGAGGTGTTTTCCTCGTCGTTGACGGGATAGTAAGGTTCCATACCCTCTTGCCATTCGGTCGGATACTCGTAACTTATCACGGTTTTTTGTTGCGTGCCGAACTCGAAATGCTTATGTTCGATAATTCGCGTATACGGCGTTTCTCTGTCAGTGTAGTTCATAACCGCAACGCCTTGATAGTTTGGCGTATCGAGAGTTTTCGTATCGAAACGCACCGTGCGATATTTGAGTTTGCCGAATCTGAATCCGAAAAATTCGTCTATCATACCCGTGTATACCGTCTTGTTTGCAACGTTCGGATTATCTTTGATAAAGTCGAAATAATCCGTGTTTGTCATCACGTCCGCGCCGTCGAGCAACTTCTCGATTATAGGCGTATATCCGCCGATAGGTATGCCTTGATAGCGGTCGTTGAAATAGTTGTTGTCAAAGGTGAATCTGCACGGCAAACGCTTTATTATGAACGCAGGCAAGTCTTTGCAATCTCTGCCCCATTGCTTTTCGGTGTAGCCTTTGACGAGTTTGGTATATACATCCGTGCCGACGAGTTTCAGCGCCTGTTCTTCGAGGTTTTTAGGCTCGTCTATGCCGAGATTTGCCACCTGTTCGGCGATTTTGGCGCGCGCTTCGTCGGGTGTGACAACGCCCCACAACTTGCTGAACGTGTTCATATTGAACGGCAAATTGTACAATTCGCCTTTGTAGTTTGCAATCGGCGAGTTTACATAGTTGTTGAACTCGGCAAATTCGTTGACGAAATCCCACACTTCCTTGTCGGACGTATGGAAAATGTGCGCGCCGTAGCGATGCACGTTTATGCCTTCTACGTTTTCGGTGTAGACGTTGCCGCCGATGTGGTCGCGTTTTTCAAGCACGAGAACGCTCTTGCCATTTTTCAAAGCAAAATGCGTGAAAACCGCGCCGAACAGTCCGCTGCCCACTACGAGATAATCGTATTTTTTCATTACTCCTCCACAATTTTTATGACACACACGGTGTGTTATCGTTTAATTATCACTTTTAATATATTAGCATATACAATATTCAATATCAAGTCATATTTGTTTGTCCTGCCGGACAGATGCGGATATGGTTATTCCGCATTGTTGCTATCCGCTTGTTCCGTATCGCTTTGCGTAGTCGCCTTCTTCTTGCGCACCGCATAGACGATGACGGTCACGACGATAGCAACCGCGGCGACAAGTCCGATAATCAAGAACGACAAATCGAGCGGA
Source organism: Phascolarctobacterium succinatutens (assembly GCA_963593735.1). Taxonomy (GTDB): domain Bacteria; phylum Bacillota; class Clostridia; order Christensenellales; family CAG-917; genus CAG-475. The sequence goes on along the minus strand of CAVBBF010000037.1, from coordinate 6,830 downwards.
CGCAATACCGCCGACTTGACGTTGGCGGTGAACTTGTATTGAAAATCCACCATAGCGTTGTCGCCGTAGCGAGCGGTTATATAATACGTTCCAGCCTTTTTCGGCGTGAACTCGAACACTGCGCCCGAAGCGACGTACTCGTCGTTGACGTACCATTTTGTTTCGACGTCGGGGTTGAGATATTTCACGCCCGTGAGCGCAAAGCGCGTGGTTTCCCTTGTATAAATGGTTGCAGACGACGGCGCTTCGCTAACGTCCTTTTGCGCACTGCTTGCGAGCGTAACTCTGACTTCGCCGACGTAATAAATGCCGTATTCTATGTGGATTTGAACGCTTTGCGTCGCCGAATATCCGGGGATTTTTGCCTTTACGATGAAATCGCCGCCTCTTGTGGGGGTATACTTCACGCTCGTGCCTTTTCCTATGGACACGGCTTCGGAAACGGGCGTATCGTCGTCTGCGGACGTGATTTGTTGCACCGTCCATTCGAGCGCGTTTTCAACGTCGGGGTCAACCTTGCCTACGGGATTGATTTGCGCGTAGAACGTGAGTTCGTAGGCGTTGTCCGCTCGCATATAGACGATGCCCTCATAGCCTTCTTCGCCGACCTTACCGTTGTGCTTAATCTCAATGGATTTTGGCTGTTCGTAGTCGAGGTTAACGCTGTCCAAATCGGTTGCGACAACCGATTTGAAATCGAGGACTTTGTAATCTGCGTCGTTCTTTTTTAGCGTTTTGGTCATAATCGCTTCGACGAGTTTTGCGAGCGTGACGGAATCGACGTTTCTGCCCTCGATTTCGCATCTGAGTTTCAAAAGAGCCGTCGCAAAACTTACGAATGAAGCCGACATGCTCGTGCCCTGTTCCGTGCCGTACACCGACTTGGAGGACTGATATCCTTTCGAGGTGTAAATTCCGAACCCCGGAGCGCATAGCGTATACGTCGAGCCGAAGTTGGACGTTGAATACAATTCGCTCTTATACTGATTCATAGCCGACACCACGCCGGGATATGCCGCCGGATAGTACAAGTCGGAAGCGCTTTGATCGGAAGTTTTATTGTTGCCTGCCGCCGCCGAAACGACTGCGCTGCGGCGCGCGTTTTCAACCGCGACTTCGAAAGCGTTTGCCTCGTCCTGCGTGAGTTTCTTGTCCTTTATGAGACTTTCAATGTCACCGCCCGTCAATCCGAGCGACAAATTGACGACATCCGCTTTTGCGTTGTCCACCGCCCAGTCGAGCGCGTGAGCAAGGCTTGTGAGTTTGAACGTGCTTTCCTTGTCGGTGTTTGCTTTGATAGGATAAATCTTTATGCAGTTCTCAAGCCCGAACTCGCGTATGAGCATTGCGATATTGCCTGCGACCGCACTTCCGTGTTTGGACGAAGCGTCGCTTATGTCAACGTTTCCGTCCGCGTCTGCGCGGCTGTACGAGTTGTAACCGAGAATTTCGCCATTTGCGTTTTTTGTAAGCACGCTTACGCCGTTTTTGTCATCGGCAAACAGTTCGTGCTGTGCGTCGATACCCGTGTCGATAACCGCTATGACGATAGGCTTTGAAACCTTGCTCAAATTCCAAGTTTTGACGACTTCTTTTGCAGATTCGACGTCGAGATAATCTTTGCCGTAATACCAAAGGTCGCTCGAATCCTTACCGCCCCAAGTCAAAGCCTCGGCGGTATTCGAAGGTGCAAAGACGGCGAAAACGCTCGTCAAAACAAGCGCTACGAGCAGCAAAGTTATTATCGTTTTCTTGCAAGAGAATTGTTTCATTTGTTTGGGTTTTATCTCCGAAAAACGCAGTTTATTGCGCTTTCTTGAGAAGTTGCAAAGAATAGTCCAAGCGGCGAAGCGTTTCGTCCTTTTTGAGAACCATAGCCATTTCGATTGCGCCGCCCGGGGTTACGGGTGCGCCGGTGAGCGCAACGCGCATGCAGAACATAACCTGTCCGCCCTTCATACCCGCTTGCTCGGCGCAAGTTTTGATTTGTTCCTTGATTGCGTCCGCATTCCAGTCCTCGAAATCTTTGAGCGCGTCGATTGCAACTTCAACTGCTTTGATGGCGACTTCCTTTGTGACTTTCATCTTTTGATGTTCGTACATAGCAAGATCGTAGTCGCAAAACTCGTTGAGGAATGCGAGTTTTTCGGGAATTTCGCTCAAAATATCCACTCTGGTTTGCATAAGCGAAGCGAGTTCCTTTACGTCGTAATCTTTGCCCTCGATTGCTTTTTCAATCCACGGCGTAGCGACTTTTTCAAAGTCCTCTGCGCTCATCGCTTTGAGGTACTCGCCGTTGAGCCAACGCATTTTCGCCTCGTCGAAGATGGAACTGCTGTGCGAAATGCCGTCCACGTCGAACGCCCCTATCATCTCGTCCATCGTCATTTTTTCTCTGTTGTCTTTCGGACACCAACCCAAAAGCGCGATGTAGTTGACAACCGCTTCGGGCAAATACCCCTTTGCGATGAAGTCCTCGAAGTTTGCGTCGCCGAAACGCTTCGAGAGTTTTCTCGTTGCGTCTTTCATAATGGGCGGCAAGTGCATATACTTGGGTCTTTCCCAGCCGAAAGCGTCGTAAATGAGGTTGTATTTGGGGGTGGAACTGAGATATTCCGTGCCTCTTATGACGTGGGTTATGCCCATAAGGTGGTCGTCCACGACGTTTGCGAAGTTGTATGTGGGAAGTCCGTCGCTTTTGAGAAGAACGCCGTCCTCGATGTCCGCGCTGTCAACGCTGATTTCGCCGAAAACCATATCCGTGTAACTCGACACTACGCCGTCGGGAACTTTTTGACGGATAACGTACGGCTCGCCCGCTGAAATACGTCTTTGCACTTCTTCCTTTGAGAGATTGCGGCAGTGCTTGTCGTAGGTGTGAACGCCGTTTGCGTCTTTGAGGCTTTCGAGCCTTTCCTTGTCGCAGAAGCAATAGTATGCGCCGCCGAGTTCGACGAGTTTTTCTGCGTATTGCTTGTAAAGCCCCATCCTTTGCGTTTGGATATACGGACCGTAGCCGCCGTCTTTGTCGGGGCCTTCGTCATAGGTTATGCCTGCGGTTGCGAGGGTGCGATACACCATATCGACCGCGCCTTCGACCTTGCGTTCTTGGTCGGTGTCCTCGATACGAAGAATAAATTTTCCGCCGTTTTTGCGTGCGAAAAGGAATGCGTACAAGCCCGTGCGCAAGTTGCCGATGTGCATAAATCCCGTCGGTGACGGAGCGAATCGTGTTCTGACTGTTTCACACATAGAAATATATACCTTCTTTTAGTTCTTTTTGCAATTTTTGGAGAGCCTTCAAATCGTTGTGCTCTTCAAACGAATAATACTGACTTCCGCCGAAAATAATGTGGTCTTGAAGAGTTACGCCGATGTTTGCGAGCGTCAAAAACAATTCCTTCGTCATAGCGCGATCCGCCTCGGAGGGATTTGTATTTCCGCTCGGATGATTGTGCGCCAAAAGCAAATTGCTTGCGCCGGCACTCAATGCGAAATCGACGATTTTTCTGACGCTGAAAAGCACGGCGTTTGCGCTTCCCTGTTCGATAATCTCGCACCTGATAAGCCTGCTGTGCGCGTCGAGGGCGGCAACGCAAACGTGTTCCTGATTCAAGCCGAAAAGTTGACCGCACAAGAAGTTGCGAGCCTTGCCTCTGCCCGACAAATCCTCGCGAACGAGGTCGCTGTTGACGCCGTTGACGTAAACTTTCATAATTTCGGGCAGTTTGGACAAAAACAACGCGGCGTTGTCCGTCATTCCGCCGACTGATTTCAAATCCCGCTCGCTTGCGTTCAATACGCCCGCAAACGAAGAGAACTTGGCTATAAGCGCATGCGCGATCTCGTTGGTGTCCTTCCTCGGAATGAACGGGAAAAGCAAATACTCCAACACTTCGTGCTCTTGAAAGGACGGCAAACCGCCCTTGCGTATTTTGTCACGCACTCTTTCTCTATGTCCGTCGTGTACGTTTTTCATAATTACAATTCAGGATACGCCTTGAAAACGGTTTCGTCGAGTTTTACAAGTCTGACAAGCACGGCAAGCGCCTCTTCCTCGTCCTCGAATCCGTAGGTTTTGCCTATCACTTTCCACGCGCCGTATGCGTGCAAGAAGTCGTACCAGAAATAGCACTCGTCTTGCAGTTGGAAGATTTCGAGAAAATTGAACGTTTCGTACTTGCTCCACTTTTTCAGCACCTCTATGAGCGACATAACCTCTTGATTGTCGTCGTAGCGCGCGTGGATAAATTGAAGCATATACTTTTTCACTTCTTTGGAAAAGGTCATAACGCCCTGTTTGGCGTTTTCTATATCCTTCAAAATGAGCGCGATTTCCTCGTCGTCGCTATGCTTTTTGAGGATTTTTTGACACGGAAAAGCAAATGCGTTTGTCATAATGATTTATTATAGACGATAAAACAATATAAATCAAGGTTTTTTGTTTTTTTGCGCAAGCGCGCTTATACGCGTGCAAAATCCGCGCTCAAACGGAAAAATCGGACTTTCGCCCCGTTCGTAGTTTAAGGAAAGTCAAGCGTTTTGTATAAGCCGTATGTGCATAAGGAATCGATTGCCGTTTCCGCTTTGCCTTGTATTCATAAAAAAGTCAATTTCGGTTATGCCGTAGCGAAGAAACAAATTCGACGCTCAATCAACGCCGTATGCGTATCGAGCAATCGTTTTGCAAAGCACTGCGGCGATTGCAACCCGATACTCCGTTTTTTGAAGATTCACTTCGTCGGCGTAATTGCTCAAAAAACCGCATTCCACGATTGCGGACGGATAGGGGCTGCACTCCAAAAGGTATTTTTGGGCGCAAAGCGCGCTATACTCTCTGCCGCCCTCTTTTGAGTTTATCTCTTTGTTGAGAGCGTTTTGCAACGCGGTTGCCAACTCTTTGCCGCTTTCGCTCTGCTTTGAATAGAAAACTTGCGCGCCCCTCCTCGACGGCAACGAATAGAAATTCATGTGTATGCTCACGACGAGGCAAGGTTTTACGTCGTTTACAATCTGTCCTCGCCTATACATATCCGCGCGTTTTTTATTGTCCGTCACGCCCTCGAAGGTGTGCATAACGTCGTTTCGGCGAGTGTATACGACGTTGAATCCGCAAGCGGTGAGCATTTGACCGAGATAATTTGCAATGATTAGATTCAAGGTTTTTTCTTCCACGCCCGAATTTTTGCCTTTAACGCCGCCGTCCGCGCCGCCGTGCCCCGCGTCAACGACAACGGTCAAAGTTTTTTGTTTCTCTCCTTTTATCGCTCGCACCGCAAACGGCGCACCTATACAATAAACGACAAGCAATGCGGCAATAACGCATATCGCGAAAAATTTTTCTATGGCGTTGTTTCGACAAAATCCGACTCGCATATAGTTACAAAAGAAATCATATTCATACAAGCATAAAAATACCACCTTTTCCACAAAGTTATCCACATTTTGCCCCGAAATTGTGGATAACTCGGTGGATAACCCCTGTTTTTCTCGTACAAAACGTATTTTTTAGAAGTTGAAAATTTTGTCGAAAAAAGCGGTATTCTAACCGCAAATTCGACTTTTTGCGACACTTTTTTCGTATTCTATCGCCCTCTTTTTCACGGCTTTCGGGCATAAAAAATCCGACTTTCGCATACCGTCAAAAGAGGTGAAAACTATGATGGAATTGTCTTCTCTTTTATTCAAACCGATTATCGAGCGCGAGCATTCAAAAGTCGTCGGGCGCATAAAAAATGCATATTTTTCGCAAGGTTGCAACTGTATTGCATATTTTGTCGTTTCGTCTTGCAAAAACGACTGCGACGCACTGTTGCCAATCGACGACGTTTTGTGCTTTTGCGACGCGCTTGTCATTCAAAACGACGCGAACGTAAGGTGCATAAGCGACGTTGACTTCACAGCGTTTTCGAGCGGCGTTATCGGTATGGACGTATACACGCAAAGCGGTATTCTAAAAGGCAAAATCACAAAAGTAGACTTTGCAAAAAGCGGAAAAGTGTCCAAACTCTACACCGAAACCGAGCAATTTTCACCGCAAAACGTGGCGTGCGTGGGCGACGTTATTTTGCTTAAATCCGCAAAACAAAGCAAAGCGAAAAAGCAAACGATACCCCGCCCCGAAAACGAAACGACGGTGTTTGCCTTAAAAACCGCTTCAACGCAAAAAGAACCTATTAGAATCACCGAAAACGAAAACACAAATACCGCAACCGTAGTCGCTATACCTGCCGCAGACACGTCGAACGAAGACGAGGCGCAAACAAAAACCGAAGCGCAATTCACGCCCGTTCAAGTGACCAACGCGCCTATGGCGAAAAGACCTACGGACGATTCGCCGCTGTTTTCGAGCAATGCGCTCAAACTTTTGGACGCACCCGAAACCGATGACGATTCGCATACGCCTGCGAGAATAATATCCGATTATACTTTCTTGCTCGGCAGAGTGCTTTCGGGCGATTTGACATCCTACACAGGCGCAACCATTGCCAAAGCAGGCACGGTTATCGACGATTCTCTCGTCGAAAAATCCCGCCTTTGCGGAAAACTCGTAGACTTGGTGCTTTTGGCGAAAAGTAATTAATAATGATTAATTAATAATTAATAATTGTGGGTGGGGTTATACCCCACACCCCAAAACGAAAAATTGTTCGAAGACTACTCGTACACGGAATGTGCGACTTCGAAGACGAGGAAAAACCGCCGTCCGCGATTATATCGCGGACTTTTTTAACGCTCACTCATTCGAAGCGCACTTATTAATGTTATGTGCATATTCGAAGACGGAACACGAGCCGCAAGGCGGCGAGCCTATGAGCGCCGAACTTTCG
>CAVBBF010000036.1:0-18691 GCA_963593735.1 Phascolarctobacterium succinatutens | reverse complement strand
ATTATTAATTATTAATTAAAAAAACGCTCGCAAGTTTTGCTTGCGAGCGTTTTTGCGTTTAATCAAATCATTCCTTGTTCTCGTCGTATTTGTTGTGTTTTGCGTCGAGAGAAGGCGTTTCGATCGGGGATGCCGCTTTCTTTTCTTTCTTCTTGGAAATCGGCTTTCTAACCTTGCGCACAACGTAGACGATTACGACCACGATGATGAGCACTGCAAGGACGATTGTCGGAACCATCCACCAGAGCGCTTCGGTGTTGAAGGTTCTGTCTGGCGTTTCGTTGCCGCCGTTGTTGTCGTCATCGCTCGTTCCGGACGTTTCGTTGGAAACTTGGCGAGTGAGCAGAGTCTTGTCCGTTGCGGAATCGGCGACTGCTTTGTCGTATGCCGCTTCGTCGACTTGCTTGATTGTCACGTCGTCGAACATTGCGTAACCGCTTGTTATGCCTGTGACGGTGGTTGTGCCGTCAACGGTTTCGGACGAGAATTTGCCGAGCGAGAGTTTGACGGTGACGCTTGTCACGTCGTCGTCCATAGTCTTGACGACAAAGGTGTATTTTGTCCATTCTTCCGTGTCTGCCGCCTTGATTGCGGTGAAGGAGAATGGCTTGTCGGATTCGTTTGCAGAGCCGAGATAGAGTTCGATATTTGCGCCGCTGATGTCGTCGTCGTTTGACATACCGTAGGTCTTGACCCAAACGCTGACTTCATAGAAGGAAGCCTCTTTGAGAGTGAACGTGGAACTCGTGTAAGTGTACGCGCTCTTTTCGGTGTTGTTGATGACGAGCATTTGTTTGCCGCTCTTTGCTTCGAGAACGCTGACGGGAATCCAGTTTGCTTTCTTCAAAGCAACGACTTTTTCTTCTTTGAGGGTTGCGATGATTTCTTCGTCGGATTTGCCTTCGAATCTCGATTCTTTCTTTGCCTCTGCAACCTCTGCGTCGGTGGGAGTTGCTTCGTCGCTGTCTACGGTGTAGTCTGCGCCGAGAATGCGAGCATAGTCAACTGCATCGTTGCCTTCGCCAACGGTTTCTACTTCGTAGAAGTTGCTATCGGCATAAACGATACCGCTCTTGGTTGCTTTGGAACTTGTCGTGCCGCTCACCGTGCCGGTCCAACCGCTTGGGGTTGCAACGCTCTTTCTCGATTCGACCGTCGAGGAGAGCGAGTCGAAACTGTCGGTGAGGAAGGAAAGTTTGTTGATGGTTTCGTTTGCGATTTCGGACGCTGCAGCCTTTTCATAGACATCTTCGTCGATGGTGTTGTAGGTCACGTTGTCAAAGAACACGGTTCCGTTTGATTTTGCGTTTTCCGCTTTGAGTTCTTCTGTGCTGCCTTCAACGTTGCCGTATGTGGTGTCCTGACCCAGCCAGAGATTGAGTTTGACGGACACGCTGGATTGACCCGTGCGGATATAGAAGGTGTATTTTTCCCACTTCGATTCGGAAGCGGTCTTTGTTTCGACAAACGCGCTTGCGCCCGATTCGCTGTCAACGGACGACTCGCCGGTGAGGTAGATAGAGAACGTCGTGTTGCCGATTGTTCTTGCATATACGGAGAGCGCATAGTAGCTGTTTGCCGAGAGCGTAACGCTGTTTGACGAGAAGCCTGCCGCATAACCCGTCGTGCCGTTGTTCGAGCCGATTGCGAGGAGTTGAGCCTTCTTGCCGGGCAAACTTGCAAGGTCGGTGTTTGCGTTATAGAAGTCGCCGTAGAAGGAATCGAACACGGACGAATCGATGTTGGGGAACACCGCCGTCGTTTGGTCGCTGTGCTTGAAGGACTTGTTGTCATCCGTGTTCAAAGCGACAACGCCTGCAACGAGGTTGGATTCCGTCGTGTTTGGTTTCAAAGTCTTGTCGCTGAACGTCCAGTTGGAGGGCGTTGCTGCGGTTTTTTGTTCATTGAGGCTCTTGCCGTCTTCGAGGTTTTCGTCCGTTGTGTCATAGTCGTCGAAAGCGCCGTTTGTGAAGGTGTAACTCGCAGAAGAGGAAGCGAGGTTGACGCTCTTGACGTATGTGCCTGTGCTTGTGCCGTCGTATACGGTTTGAGAAATGCTCGAGCCGTTGACGTTTGCAACAAACATAGAGCCGCTTGTGAGAGTGCTTGAAGACCAGCGATCGCCGCTGCCGAGAGCAAACTTCAAGGAAACGGTCACGTCTTCTTTCTCGCTGCCTTTGACAAGAGTGGTGAGTTCGCACCAATCGTTGAGATAGGGATCGAAGCCGTCCTCAGCGGAGTTGGTGTTGATTTGAGAGAACGTCGCAAGAGTGGAATCGTCCTTTACAGTGTCGCCTTTCTTGACGAGATAGACGTATGCGCCGCTTGTTTCTTTGACATCGATTGTCTTGACCCAAACCGAGATACGATAGAATTTGTTCTTCTCGATGGTGAAGGTTTGAGTTTCGATTTCGTAACGGCTGTCGCCGCTTATTTTGATTTGGTATGCGTGTTTGTCAACCGTGTCGTAGGGGAGTTCGTCCTTTGTGAGTTCCACCACGCCTTCGCTCACAAGTCCCTTGACAAGCGGAGAGGTTGATGCCGAGAAGTCATAGTTGGACACCCATCCGGTCGGAATGCCGGCGCTGTCTGCTATGACATCGACGACTTCTTGAGATGCAATTCCCGTCGTGTTTGCGAGCATTCCGTCAAACGGAGCCATATTGGTGGTGGTGAGGTTGACTTTGAGACCTTCGTACGTGCTCATACCCGCTTCCGTCAAGTCGAGAGTTTGTTTGTCGTTCGCGTCTTTGACGAGGGTAGAGGGGATGTCGGTTTCGGCAATCTCTTTGAGGTTGAGTTCGTCCATAAAGAGCCAGCCGTTGGAGAAGGTGCCGTTTGCCTTGTACGTGGTTTGAGTCTTATCGGAGTTCCAGTTGGTGTATTCGACCGCCGTGTTGCTCGAAGTGCCTTCGGTGCCGAGCCATACGGTCATGTTGTAACTGTAGTCTTTGAATTGGTTGCCTTGAATGTAGAAGGTGTAGGTCTTCCAGCCGTCTGTGGTGACGCCTTGATCGGTGCCTGCCGCATAACTGTTGGAGTCGATTTTTGTGCTGCCGATAAACACGTCGTCGGACGGTGAAGCCGAGATGCCCTTGATGACGATGTCTTTGCCGTCGCTGCCCGAAAGGACAATGGACGCGCCTGCGCCGTGTACGCCGTAGGTGTAGACGTTCAGAGAAAGCGCATAGAGTTTGTTCTTCTCAATGGTTATGCTACGAGAGGACTTGACTCCTTGCGCGGTCATAAGTTGTTGAGAGAGCATAAACACGTTTGTGCCGACAGAACCGTCGATGAGTTTTTGGATGCGGTTGTCATTGTTCTCGTTTGCGATTGCTTCGAGGCTACCTGCGGGAACGTAAGACGATTTCGTGTCGGGGTCTGCTTCGGATTTAGTATAATAGGTTGTGGAGTATTTGCTGTAGTTGTCCGCAAATTTGCTCGCGTCGATGATTGCGTTGTAGCCCAAAGAGGATGGAGCGGAATCGCTGCTGCCGCTGTTGCCCGTCACGAGCGACCAACCGTTGGGGGTTGCCGAAGACGAAAGAGAAGTCGTGCCGAAATCGAAGCGTCCGTTGGACACTTTGAGGGTTGCGGTTGCGGTTGTCTTTGCGTTTTCGTTGTTCGTTTTCTCGTTGAGGACTGCTTGCGCATATTCGTCGCCGCTTTCGAGTTTGGTCAAAGTGAGGTTGTCAAACACTGCGTAGCCCGTGGTAAGGCCCGTCGTGTACGAGGCGGAATACTTGCCGAGCGCAAGCATAACGCTGAGCGTGGACGAGGATGAGGGCGAACCTTCGATAATCACGGAATAGGTGACCCATTTGCCTTGCGTGTCGATTGCATCGAATTCCGCATAAGTGTTGGAACTGACGTAAATGCGTGCGCCGGGCGTGCCGTTTTCAGAGCCTTTGATGTCCTTTGTCAAAACGTCGACGGAAAGTTTATAATAGCCGCCTTTTGCAATGGTGAAAGAGGAAGACGTGTAGCCGTAAGCGGTCGGACCGTGAACGGTTTTGCCGTCCTCTGTCGACGCTTCGGGCATATAAATCATGAGCGCGTTTTTGATTTCGTCGTCATCGCCGTATCTGCCGCCGGTGACGAGCGCGTTGTAGAGAGAATCGTCCGAATCGTTCCAACTGCTCTTGTTTGCGTCGTAGAGCGCTTTGTCGAGGCTGATTGCGCCTGCCGTGACATCGTCTTTGTAGTTGCCAGACGAATAGGTCTTGCCGCCCGTCCAGTTGGTGATTGTGCGGGGATAGGTCTTGACCGAGGTGTCTACAACTTTGAAGTCGCCGTTGGAAATGAGAAGCCCTTTTGTGGCTTCGATTGTCTTTGTGGTGTCGTCCGTCGTGTTGTCGCCGTGTTTGTTGCAAGCGACGAACATTGCCGAGGTAAGCACGACGAGTGCGATCATCATTAGTGCTAATACTGCAAATTTCTTCTTGTTCATACCAAACCTATAAAGAGATTTATTTTGCCGGGGGATTGCGCCCTTTTGATGTTTTGAGTTACACATTCACGCATATATGCGCGTATTGTATAAGTCAATATGCTTTATTATCCTAATACAAAAACAATATTTTGGCAATCGAAATTCATACTTTCTCGCAAATTAATAAAACTAAAAGTATGCAAAGCGAAACCTACATCAATCGAATTGTTGCAAAAAACTTTTTTAAATATAACCCGCCGGGGCAAAACGCGTCGGCAAAACGAAAAATCGCGATGTGTCTTGTCTCGCTGTTTATAGGCGCGATAAACGGACTTTTCGGGGCAGGGGGAGGCATGCTCGCCGTGCCGTGTCTGACGTATGTGTGGGGACTCGACGAAAAGAGCGCGCACGCAACCGCAATCGCGGTTATCCTGCCGCTGTGCCTTGTAAGTTCCGTAGTGTACGCCCTCAAAGGAAACTACGAGCCGAACGTGATTTTTCCCACCGTCATAGGCGTAACCGTAGGAGGAATCATAGGGGCGATGCTGCTCAAAAAAATGTCCGCAAACGCCGTGTCGTTCCTCTTTTACGCACTTATGACTTTTGTCGGTTTCAAAATGATTTTTGACTGAAAAAGCGGTTTATCGATAATTTGCAAGCGATAAAGTGTGGATTTTGTATCAATACGAGGTGAAAAATGCAATTTATATATTTTATTTTGGCAGGACTTGTAGGCGGCATCCTCGCAGGCATGGGAATGGGCGGCGGAACGCTCACTTTGCCCATACTCGTGCTTGTTATGAACGTTGCGCAAATCACCGCGCAATTCGCGAATCTAATCGCCTTTTTGCCGTCGGGAACAGCCGCGCTTTTCGTCCATATCAAGAACGGTTTGGTGCGCAAAGAGAACTTGATTTATATGCTCGTTCCGTCGATAATCGCCTGCGTGGGTTGCTCGTTTTTCGCAACGGAAGCGAACGGCGAATTGCTCAAAAAACTTTTCGGCGGTTTTCTGGTGCTTGTGGCGATAGTTTCTTTTATCTCAAAAATTGCGAAAGAGGTTAAAAAATCATAACGTTCACTCATTCGAAGCCTACTTATTAAGGGTATGTGCAATTTCGTAGACGGAATTGGAATCGCAGGGCGATGACCGTAGCGAGCGTCGAGCTTGACGATTAGTACAAGTGAGCGGGCGAGTGTGGATTTTTTTCGCCCGTGAACGAGTGGCATAACAAAAGGACGATACCTTTCTATGCGAGCACCGAGTGTTGCCCCACGCGGAGCGGACGTCGTGGGTTCCCTCAAATTCATGCAGAGGGGGAACGACGGTGGGGGAAACACATGAGGAAGGGGGAAGATTAAATTCAAGAGTTACCCCCAACACCCAGTAACCCCGTTTTTGATTTTTTTCGCACATGGGTTTAGTCGCTCAAAAATCTCTCGCAACACGAAAAATAGTAATGAATTTCCTGAAAAAAATCAAAAATGGGGTATTTACATTGTATGTTTTCTAATGTATAATTATGTTAATCTTGTTTTATAAGGACTCTTGTTTATGACAATTCCACTCAGGACTTTTCGTCGAGGCATTCATCCGCCGGCGAACAAGTTTACAAAAGACGCACCTCTCGAACAGTTTCCCACTCCCGAGAGGGTCTTCATCTCTTTGTCGCAGCATATAGGCGCACCGGCAAAGCCTGTCGTTTCGGTCGGCGATCACGTTGACGAAGGACAGTTGATCGGCGAGGCGAACGGTTTTGTTTCGGCAAACGTTTTTTCCTCGGTTTCGGGCATTGTTAAGAGCATTTGCACTCTTCCCACCGCAAACGGCGGCGAGGCGCAACACATCGAAATCGAAAACGATTATCTTTACACAAAGCGCACGCTTCCGTCTCTCAAAAACCCGACCAAAGACGACATCATCAAACGCGTAAAAGACGCAGGCATCGTCGGTATGGGCGGCGCGACGTTCCCAACGCACGTCAAACTTATGCCGAAGGACAAGGTCGACACGCTCATCATCAACGGCGCGGAATGCGAGCCGTACATCACTTGCGACTACCGCTTGTTTATGGAAGAAGCGGACACGATTTTGAAGGGCGTGGAACTTTTGCTCACCGCGCTCGAAATCGACCGCGCATACATCGGCATCGAGGCGAACAAGCCGCTTGCAATCAAGCACCTTGCCGAAATCGTTCCCGAAAACGTGGCGGTTATGAGGCTCAAAGCAAAATATCCGCAAGGTGCGGAAAAGCAACTCATTTATGCCACCACGCACAGAATCGTGCCGACGGGCGAGTTGCCGGCAAAGGTGGGTTGCGTGGTTTGCAACGCGCATACGGCGTATTCTATCGCAAAAGCGGTGTACGAGGGCGAGCCTTGTTATAAGCGCGCTATGACCGTTTCGGGCGGCGGCGTGAAAAAGAGGGGCAACTTCTGGGTGCGCAACGGCGTGCAATATCAATACATTTACGACGTTTGCAGAGGCAACAAGAGCGAGGAAATCACAAGAAAGGTCGTCAGCGGCGGTCCTATGATGGGATTTGCGCAATCCTCATTGGCTCCCGCTTGCACAAAGGGTTCGTCCTGTCTGTTGTTTATGACGGACAAGGAATTCAATATGAATCCGACCACGCCTTGCATAAGTTGCGGCAAGTGCATAATCAACTGCCCGATGTCGCTCGTGCCGAGAGAAATCGAAAAAGCGGTTGAAAAAGACGACTTCGAAACCACATTCAAAATGGGCGTGCTCAACTGCATAGAGTGCGGCGCGTGTTCGTACTCTTGCCCTGCAAAGAGACCGCTCGTTCAGGCGATGCGCCTTGCAAAAAAAGAAATCAAAACAAGGGGGATAAAGTGATATGCCAAAGTATATAGTTTCTTCGTCCCCGCATATATCCACCACTTTCACGACGAGAAAGATGATGCTCGACGTTATCATCGCGCTCATCCCGGCGACGATTGCAAGCGTATTGCTGTACGGATTCTATCCGCTTTGCATGATGGTGCTTTGCGTCGGCACTTGCGTGTTTGCGGAGTGGCTTTTCAACGTGATAGGCAAACGCTTCCAAAGCGTGGGCGACTTGTCGGCGGTCGTTACGGGTATGATACTCTCGCTCAACCTGCCGCCCGTCGTGCCGTTTTACGTTCCTATCGTCGGAGGATTCTTTGCGATTGTCATCGTCAAAATGCTCTTCGGCGGCATCGGCAAAAACTTTGCAAACCCCGCAATCACTGCGCGCATATTCCTGCTCCTTTGCTGGACGGGCGTTATGACAAGTTTCGTGTCGCCCATTACGCTGGATAACGGCGCAAACTTGTTCTCCTTCTTCGGTCACGCTGTCGACATCGACATAAGCGCAATAACAAGCGCAACCCCGTTGGCAGGCGTAAAGAGTTCTATCTCGGCAGGCACAAATCCTGCGCAAGGGCTCAATGCGCTCGATATGTTTTTGGGAAGAATAGGCGGAAGCGCAGGCGAGGTCAGCACTCTTGCAATCCTCATCGGCGGCGCGTATCTGCTCATCCGCAGAGTTATAGACTGGCGTATTCCCGCGCTCTATATCGGCTCGGTGGTCGTGTTTACGGCGATTTTCTTTGCAAACACGGGCTACGTCGGCGAATATATTTGGACGTACCTTTTCGGCGGCGGTCTTATGTTCGGCGCATTCTTTATGGCAACCGACTACGCAACGTCGCCCAAGTCCTGCCTTGCGGTTGTGATTTACGGCGTGGGGCTGGGCTTCTTGACGGTTATATTCAGAAAGTTCAGCACAATGAACGAGGGCGTGTCCTTTGCGATATTGATTATGAACGTTCTCACTCCGCTTCTTGACAAGATTATGCCGAGAGCGTTCGGCGCGCCGAAGAAACTCAATGTCGCAACTCGCGTCAAGAGCAAAAATAAAGAATCTTTGGAAGGAGGCAAAAATGACTGACGAATTGTTGAAAAATGCCTCAGTTTCAAACGAGGAAACAACACAAACCGAAAAAGAAAACGCCGCAGTCGAAAATACGGCGAACGAAAGCACTGCAAACGATAGCGTTGCGACCGAACAAGCGGAAGCGACGGAAAACGTTGCAAACGATAGCGTTGCCGAAAGCACTGCGTCCGAAAATAAGGCGGAAGGTACTCAATCCGTCGAGACAGCAAGCAAAAACGGCAAAAAGAAGTTCAAACTCGGCGACGTTGCCAAATGCACGATTGTGCTCACCGTAATCGCGCTTGTGGCAGGACTTTTGCTCGGCATCGTCAACTGGGTGACCTACGTCGACCCCGACGGCGTTATCGCAGAAAAATGCACGGCGCAGTTCGGTTCGGAAACGTCGGTAAAGGACGAGAAACTCGCATCTTACGACTACGACAAAAACAACTATATCGAATCCTGCTTCGTCGCCAAAAACGGAGAGGAAATCGTCGGCTACTGCTTCTATGCGGTGGGCGGCGGTGCAAAAGACGGCTCGATAGAGTTGCTCGTGTTTATCGATAAGGACGGTATAATCAAGGAAATCACCGTCTACGAGCAAGGCGAAACCGCAGGTTATTTCGATAAGGTCGAAAAGGCGAACAAACCGAAATACGTCGGCTTGAACGCAAAAACCATAAAGAAACTCGAACTTGTCAAAAACAAATCCGAACTCGAAGAGGGCGAGGTCAGCGCGGTGAGTTCGGCAACTTACACGTCGACGGGCTACCACAATGCGGTGGCGGCGGCTGTGTATGCGTTCAGAACGTATATCGAGGAGGCGTGATATGAAAGGAAATTCCAAACTGAAAATCGTATCTAACGGCATATTCGCGCAAAACCCGACGTTCAGGCTTGTCTTGGGTATGTGCCCGACGCTTGCAATCACCACAAGCGCATTCAACGGCTTGGGTATGGGGCTTGCGGCAACGCTCATCCTCATCTGCTCCAACGCTCTCGTATCTCTTTTGAGAAAGGTCATTCCCGACAAGGTGCGTATTCCGGCGTACGTTCTTATCATCGCAACGTTTGTCACTTTGCTTGAAATGATACTCAAAAAATTCATTCCCACGCTGTACAGCGCGCTCGGCATTTACCTGCCGCTCATCGTCGTCAACTGCATCATTTTGGCAAGAGCGGAAGCGTTTGCAAGTTCCAACAAAGTCGGCGACAGTATTCTCGACGGTTTGGGAATGGGGCTCGGTTTTACGCTCTCGCTCACTTGTCTGGGATTCGTGAGAGAATTGATAGGCAGCGGAACGATATTCGCAGGCTCGCTCGGCTCGCTCACGTTCGGCATTTCGCTCGGCGCGGCGAGAGATTACTCGCTTGCGTTCTTCGTGCTTCCTGCCGGCGGATTCTTGACGCTCGGTCTTGCTATGGCGCTTGTCAATTGGGTGAGCGACAAAAAACAACAAAAGAAACAACTCGAAGCGGAAAGAGCCGCTCAGAATATCGAAAACGCGAAATCCGCGCTCGAACAAAAAGAAGGGGAGGCTGAATAATGGAATACTTTTTGCTTATAATCGGAGCAATGTTCGTCAACAACTTCGTGCTTAGTCAGTTCCTTGGCATATGCCCCTTCCTCGGTGTTTCCAAGAAGACGGATACGGCACTCGGAATGGGACTTGCGGTCACGTTCGTTATGGGCGTTGCAAGCGTCATAACCTGGTGTGTGCAAAAAGCGCTCGTCGCGCTCGGCGTAGAGTACTTGCAAACCATCGCGTTCATTCTCGTCATCGCCGCGCTCGTGCAACTCATCGAGATGGTGCTCAAAAAGTATATGCCTGCGCTTTACAGCGCGCTCGGAGTGTACTTGCCGCTCATAACAACCAACTGCGCCGTCTTGGGCGTTGCGATTCTCAACATCGACACATACGGCGTTGCAAGCGGCGCGAGCCTTCTTCAATCCTTCCTCAACGGCACTTTCAGCGGCATGGGATTCCTCATTGCGATTATGCTCCTTGCAGGCGTGCGTGAAAAGATGGATTTGGATGCAGTTCCAAAGCCGTTCAGAGGCTTCCCGATTACGCTTATATCGGCAAGCATTCTTAGTATGGCGTTTGTCGCGTTCAGCGGACTCATTTCAACGTCGGGCGCAGTCAGCCTTGTGTTTCCCTGAGAGGTGATGTGATATGATAAATTTGATTTCGGCTGTAGATCCGATGACAATATTATTTTCTACGCTGGTGCTGCTCGTGCTTGCGCTCGTATTCGGCGTGACGCTTGCGGTGCTCGGCAAAAAACTCGCCGTCCACGAGGACGAACGCATAAATCAGGTGCGTGAAAAACTTTCGGGCGCAAACTGCGGCGGTTGCGGCTATGCCGGATGCGACGCTTTTGCAAAAGCGGTCGTCGAGGGCAAGGCGGACATCAACTCCTGCGCCGCAACGTCTGCGGAAAACAAAAAAGCCATTGCGGACATAATGGGTCAAAGCATAGATGCCGAAGAAACCATGATAGTCGTCGCTTGCAGAGGCGGAAAAAACGCCACCGACAAGTACGAATATATGGGCTACGGCAACTGCAGAAGTATGGAACTTCTCGGCGGCGGCAGAAAACAGTGCAAGTGGGGCTGTCTCGGCATGGGTTCGTGCGTGGACGCATGCCCGTTCAGTGCAATGAAAGTGGGCGACGACGGCTATGCCGAGGTGGACAGGGAAAAGTGCGTGGCGTGCGGAAGATGCATCACCGCTTGCCCCAAAAACATCGTCAAGAGAGTGCCTGCAACCGCAAAATACTACATCGCATGCTCCAACTGTCTTCGCGGCGCAAAGGATGTGCGCGCGGTGTGTACGGTTGGTTGCCTCGGCTGCGGACTTTGCGCAAAGGTGTGCCCGAACGGTGCGATAACAATCCAAAACAACCTTGCGGTCATCGACTACACAAAGTGCAGCGGTTGCGGAATCTGCGCATCGAAATGCCCCTCTAAGTGCATTTTGGAAACAAACAAAGAAAAATAATCGATTTGCAAACGCAAATCTCGGCAAATAAAGCGTACTTAATTCGATTGAAAATCGAAACGAATAGAAGCGGGAAAATTAGAAAAAGAAAGAATTGAACAATCGTCCTCAAAAGGACACGGCGAAAGCCGTTAGGAGAATTATATGGAAAAAATAGCGATTATCGACATTGGCTCAAACTCTGCAAGACTCGTGCTGGTCAACGTTCTGGACGGAGGCTACTTCGTGGTTTTCGACGAACTCAAAGAAACCGTGCGACTCGGACAAGATATGGACTGGGACGGCTTTATCAAGCCGCAGCGCATTGCGCAGACGATAAAAACGCTAACTATGTTCCGTCGTCTTTGCGACGCAAACAAGGTTGACAAAATCTTTGCGTACGCTACGGCGGCGGTCAGACGCGCCAAAAACCAAAAGAGTTTCCTCGACGAAGTCGCAATGACTTGCGGCATCAAAATCAAGGTGCTTTCCCCCGAGGAGCAATCGATGCTCGTCTATCAGGGCGTAATCAACTCTATGGACATTCCCAAAGGCTTGATTATGGAAATGGGCGGCGGCTCGACCAACCTCATCTATTACAACAGAAGGAATCTCGTTCACTTCGAAACTCTGCCTTTCGGCGCGGTTACGCTCACGGATTTGTTCAAAAACGACAGTTCCACACCGCAGGAAAGAGCCAAGAAAATCGAGGACTTCATCGGCGAACAACTCGAAAAAATCAATTGGCTCGACAGCGTTGAACCCGATACGGCGTTTGTCGGCGTGGGCGGAAGTTTCAGAAATCTCGGCAGAATCAGCAGACTTATCAAGAAATATCCGTTCAATATGACGCACAACTACGAGTTGCCCGTCTCAGAGTTCGAGGGTATCTACAACACCATAAAGAAACTCGACCTCAACAGCACAATGAAGATAAAAGGGCTTTCGAGCGGTCGCGCGGATATATTCCCGAGCGCGCTTGCCGTTATGAAAGCGGTGCTTTCTCGCTTCGAGTTTTCAAAAATCACAATCAGCGGTTGCGGTTTGAGAGAGGGCGCGATGTTCCGTTATGCCGTCCCCGGTATCAACGAAAGACCGCTTTCGGACGTATTGGGTCACTCCATTTACACGCAAATGAAGTATCACGACCTCAATATTGCGCACGCCGAACACGTCTACAACCTCTCGATACAACTTTTCAAACAACTCAAAGTGCTTCACAAAATGCCCAGAGTTTACGTCAGAGTGCTTAAAATCGCCGCGCTTTTGCACGACAGCGGTATGAGAATCAAGTTCTACAATCATCAACTCCACTCGGCGTACATAATCCTCAACAGCAACCTCTACGGCGTACCGCACAAGGACATCGTTGTGGCGGCGTTCGTTGCGGCAGGTCACAGAAAAGCCGAAAACGCGCGCGACGAAATCATCAAGTACAAGGATATGCTCACGCAAGAGGACGTTGACGCAATCAGAAAACTCAGCGTGATATTGCGTATCGCAGAAAGTTTCGACAGAAGCCAAAGCGGCGTAGTCACGGGCATCAACTGCGATGTTCTCGGCGACAGCGTAATCGTCAAAACCGAGTGCGAAAACGGCGGCGACTGCACCCTCGAAGTCAAGGACGCTATGGGCGCGGCGGCAGAGTTCAAGGCGGCGTACGGCAAGAACCTCGAAATTCTGTGAGAAGATACATAGCGGGCAAAAGAGCGAATGATTAGAAAATCTAATCAAAATCGGCAGAAAACGAACAAGTTTTCAAATAACGTGATTCTCGCCTCGTCATCGCCTCGCCGCAAGGAGATTCTTGCGGATATGGGCGTAAAATACGAGGTAATCCCCGCAAATATAGACGAGAGCGAGATAAAATCTCGTTTTCCGTTTTTGCTCGTCAAGAAACTTGCAGTGGCAAAGGCGGAACATATCGCAAAAGAGCATAGAAGCGACACGGTCGTCGCGGCGGATACAATCGTCGTGCTTGACGGCAAAGTGTACGGCAAACCGCACGACAGAGCGCGCGCTTTCGATATGATAAAGCAACTCAACGGACGCACGCACACCGTGTATACGGGCGTTTGCGTGACGTGCGAGGGGGAAAAGGTCGTGACTTGCGCCAAATCGCTCGTCACTTTCAAAACCCTCACCGACGAGCAGATTTATTCGTATATCGACGATTGCAAGCCTTTCGACAAAGCGGGCGCATACGGGATTCAGGACAAAAGAATCGTGGAAAAATACAGCGGCAGTTACTCCAACATAATGGGACTGCCCAAAGAAAAACTCGGCGACATACTCGTTCGAGTCGGAGTTATCAATGGCAACAATAGAACTATCGATTGACCTCGGAAGCAAGTTTATCACCATCTATCAAAAGGGCATAGGTCTCGTTTTGCGCGAGCCCGCAATCGCCATTGCGACCAAATCGCGCAACCGTCTCGAAATCCGCGACGCGGGGTATAGAGCGGAAAGCGTTATGACGGGTTCGCTCGGCGGCGCAAGAGTCATCGCGCCCATCAAGGAAGGCATAATCGTCGACGAAGAAATGGCGACTATGCTTCTTCATTACTTCCTCAAAAAGATTATCCCCGAAGGCATTTTTATGCCCAGAATCAAAGCCATCGTGTCCATTTGCGAATCTTCGTCGGGTTCGGACAGACGCGCCGTGGAAAAGTGCTGCATAAAGGCGGGCATAAAGGAAGTCACGCTCGTGGAATCGGGTTTGAGCCTTCTTGCGTATACAAACAGCATAGGCGGTCTTTTCGTTGACATCGGCGGCGGCAAAACCGAAATATCCGCAGTCACCAATCACGGCATTGCAACGGGTTGCTCGGTCAATATCGCAGGCGACGCGTTCAACAACGCAATCATCGACAGCCTTTATATGAATTACGGCGTAAAGGTGGGCGAATTTACAATCGAGAATCTCAAAAAATCCGCGCTTTCCTTCTACGTCAACGACGAGGGCAGTTACGCCGTCAGCGGTGGCAGTGCGGACGGTTCGCCTCGCTCGCTCTACGTCACAGCAGAGCAAATGCGCGACGCCGTGATTCCGCTTGTGGACGACATCATCGAAGTTATAATGTCCGTCCTCAACCAAACGCCGCCCGAACTTTCCGCAGAGATACTTCGCAAAGGCATTTTCGTATCCGGCGGCTCGCTTCATATCCCGGGACTTATCGACTATCTCGAACAAGCACTTGAACTTCCCGTCACGCCACTCAAAGACATCGAGAACGCGATTGCGATAGGCGGCGCGAGATTCTTCGACGAGCGGAATTTATTGTCTGATATGCTCGGTGTCAAATTGTATTAAAGCGCACTATTGAGCGAATAACTGTGTCAGAGGCATCCGCCTGTCAACTCATTTACGCATAGTAAATTAGGGTTGCCATTCGGATGCCTCTTCCTTGTTCTTCATCTCAATATTGCGCTTTAATGCAATTTGATGTCACTCATTCAAGGCGTACTTATAAACGGTATGTGCTAATTCGCAGACGGAACACGAGCCGCAAGGCGTAACAATCGCTATTCCGTCACTTCGTTCCTTACAGAGCCACCCGTTCGGGTGGTTCTTCTAATAGTACAGAACATGACATGTTTTTCAAGCAGAAATTGTTAAAAACATACATAAAAACGCTCAATCGAGAGCGTTTTCGTTTCCTATCAAAAAATCGGCTGTGCAACCAAACACGGCGCAAATTTGTTTAAGTTGATAAAGTCTTGGTTCCTGAACGCCGGAAAGCCATTTGCTTATCGTGCCTTGCGTTGTGCCGACGGCAATTGCAAGAGACTGCTGCGTAAAACCATTTTCTATCATTAATTCTTTCAGATTATCTTTGAATTGCATAAATATATTGTATGAAAAGTATTCGATTTGGAATTGACATATTCGAAAAAGAATGTTATACTCAAGATACAAAAAATACACTTTGTATTTTTATTAAATTTGAGGAGAGAAAATTATGAAAAAAATTATTGTTATTTTATCGCTTTCACTCATTTTCGTTATGTTGGCAACTTTTGTTGCGTGCAATGACAAAGACAATAACGACGAATATTCGGAATATGCAAAAATATCCTTGCGTTCTGATATGACTCTCGACGAGGTCAAGGAAGCATTGAAAGATGTTGAAATTTTTACAATGCAAACTTGTGCGGAGGATGGAACGCTTGCGTATGAATATACGTGGGCGCGCAACGGATACTCGTGTGTCCTTCCTGAAAGCTATTACGGTGCAATGTTTTTTGAAGGGAATATGTACTATGAAATTTTCTTTGAAGGCGACGAAGAGGATGTGGGAGTCATTGATTGCTCGGGGTATGATACTACGTATTCGCATAATGAAAAAACCGATGTTGAAGCATATCTCGAATTTATATGCGAGTTGATGTCAGAGAATGAGTACACAATAAAGGACAATGTTATCACTGTGTCCGTCATGTACAACGACGCGATTGCAGGACAATATATTGCAAAAAATTTCAATGCTACAAAACTTGGAATCCCCGAAAAATATAAAGACACTTATAAAACGCTTAAACCGACTACGACAGTGCTTGTTTATGAGGATATCGATGAGAACACTTGCAGACTGTCGCAAATAAATGTGCCGCTCAAATCGTTGGAAATTCCCGAAAAATACAACGGAAAAACTGTGACTGAGGTCGAACTTTATTTAGGGCATGTGGAAAAATTGACAATACCCAAAACCGCCCAAAAGGTTTTTGGATTGAGTGAGGACAATATCGTCACATATCTCGGAACAAAAGAAGAGTGGAACTCAAATGTGTGGACTAGAAGTTTGAAATCGCCGTGTGACATCGTTTGCACAGACGGCACGATAAACAAAGGCGACACTCGTCCGACGGCAGAGTGACGTTTTGTATGATTGCGGCAAACTCAACTTGTTTGCCGCAATCACAACTCCTTTTGACAAAGAAAATCCAAAATCGGCAGAAACAGACATCCTCTTGCGGTGCCTGTTTTTTATTATGGGAATATGAGAAAAATCGTTGTAACTTCGGGTAAGGGCGGCGTAGGAAAAACCACCGTAACCGCAACTCTCGGCAGAAAACTGGCTTTGTCGGGATTCAACGTCGTGCTTGTGGACGGCGACGTCGGACTCAACAATCTCGACGTCGTGACGGGTATCGAAAGGCGAGTCGTGTACGACATAAGCGACGTGTTGCAAGGTCGGTGCAGAACGTTTCAGGCTCTCGTGAACGACGCGGAAAGTCCTATGAAAATTCTTCCGTCGTCAAGAGATTGCAACGCAATCACGGCGCAAGCGTTTCGAGGGGTCGTGGACAGTTTGAGCGAGTTCGATTTCGTGTTCGTCGATTGCCCCGCGGGTATAGAACACGGCTTTCACAGGGCGGTTTCGGCGTGCGAGGAAGCACTCGTGGTTACTACGCCGTCCGCTTCTGCAATCAGAGACGCTGACAAAGTGATAAGTCTGCTTGCGAGTTATCGATTGAAAGACATTTCGCTCGTAGTAAACAGAGTGCGCGCGGATATGATTGCGAGGGGCGAAATGCTCGGCGCAAGCGAGATAAGTTCACTTCTTCACGTTGCGGCGATAGGCGTGATTCCCGACGACGATATGATAACCTTGTATCAGCAACTCGGCACGATTCCGCAACACGCAATATCCAACCGCGCATACGACGTGCTTGCCAAAAACGTGGCGCAAAACAGCAAAGTTTTCGTGGATATCCCGCCCAAAAGGCGATTGAGGTGGCTGAGATGAAAGCGTCCAAACAGATTGCAAGCAGAATGAGGGATATGCTCACGCGCGACCAAAGTAGGCATAAAAGAAGGCTTTTCAACCGCGCTCGAAAACGACTTGAACAACGTGCTTGGCGATTATTTTTCGCTTGACGGTCGCGCCAAAATCGACGTTGCGCAAAACGAGAGAGGGGTGTACAAAATCACGATAGAGGCAAACGCAACGAGGGTTAAGCAATTTCAAACCACGCTCGATATGCCGAGATACTGAAAAACGCGGCGCAAGTTTTTTGAAAAAGTTATATTTTGCACCTTGCAAGAATAAAGTAAATGCGAGGTGGCAAATATGGAATTTGATGAAAGCAAAAAACTCGACGTAGAAATCTCTCAAAACAATTTCGTTGAAAATCGCGTCAACAAAAAGCGCAAAAAGAAAGGCGTTCTGGACGCTCTCGACGTTGCAATCATACCTGTGGCAATCGGCGTTTTCGTGTCGCTCGGCTTCTTGTTTGCAAACATTTTCAGAGCAACTTCCATCGTGGAAACGTTGTCCAACATTTCAAGCATAATTTCTTCCATTTGACAAAACAAGAGGTTTATCCTTATGAAATTCAAGGTTAATCCTCTTTTTTTCGCGCTTGCCCTTGCGCTTATCGCCCTCGGACACGCGCTTGATTTCGTATGGACTATGCTTGCTTTGCTCTTTCACGAAAGCGCGCATGCGCTTATGGCGAGAGCAAGGGGATACGTCGTAAAACAAATGACGCTTTTACCGTACGGGGCAATGATGAGCGCGGGCGAAAACTTCGACAAAACGTCGAGCGTGCTTATAGGTCTTGCAGGGCCTTTGTGCAATCTTTTGCTTGCGCTCGTCACGCTCGGTCTTTGGTGGTTGTTTCCGTCGGCGTACCCGTATACGATTTCATTTCTTTACGCAAATCTTTCGCTTGGCTTGTTCAATCTCTTGCCCGTGTATCCTCTCGACGGTTCGAGGGTGGTTCTCGGCTTTTGCAAAAACAAGATTAAGGCAGTCAAGGGTTTGCAGATTGCGGGCATAGTTTGCTCTTTTTTGTTTTTGGGACTTTTCGTCGGCTCGTTCTTTTTCGGACTCAATTTAACGTTCGGCATAATGGCGGTGTTCCTCTTTTACGGCGCGACGTTCTTGGGCAAGGACGAAACCTATTCGAGCGTGCTTGACGTTGCGTGCAAAAACTATTCTTTGGGCGTTGAACTCAAACGCGTGGAAATATCTTGCGATACGCCCATACTCAGATTGTTCCATTACGTTGGCAGGCAAAGCAAAACCACCTTCGATGTCGTCGGCGAGGACGGAAAGATACTTTGCACCTTATCCGAGCAGGATTTGAAAGCGATTGCGATTAAAAATAAACTTACTACGATTATAGGCGACGTGCTACAAAACACTAAAATTTAACTTTCCCCTTTCCTCACGTGTTTGGACTTCGGCGTTTGCAAGGCAATCCGCCTCGTTCGCTTTGGCTACAACACATTCACTGAATGTGTTGTTTAACGCGTCGCGCCCATACCGCCGTTCCCCCTCTGCATACTTTGAGGGAACCCACGGCGTCCGCTCCGCGTGGGGCAACACTGACGCGATTGACTT
>CAVBBF010000035.1:0-18926 GCA_963593735.1 Phascolarctobacterium succinatutens | reverse complement strand
ACGCTACGCTCTGAATGACTACGCGGGCGATTGACTTTGCCGCAACGCCGTTTGAGCAATGGCTCGTGTTCCGTCTGCGAATAAGCACATACCGTTAATAAGTACGCTTCGAATGAGTGAGCGTTAGAAGTCCGCTCTGCAAGTTCGCGGACAGCGGTTTTATCTCGTCTTCGAATAAGCACATCCGTGTAGAAGTAGGCTTCGAATAAGTGTTCGGATTAAGGCTTCGCCTTCCACAATTATTAATTATTCATTATTAATTATTCATTAAAAAGGAAAACCCCACAAAACGTGGGGTTTTTCCTTGCCGGCATAGGGAGGATAAAAAAAGTGCCGGCTATAATTGGGGAGAACTGATTTAGAAGAATCTCACAGCGAGAGATTCAAGTTTTTCGCTACGGAAACCGTGTTGACAAAATCTTTTATCGTTGACACCGACAGAGCAAAGCCCATATTGTCTATGCTTTCGTCAACAAGTTTGGATTCCACAATACCGACGACGTTGCCTAAGGTGTCAATCATAGGTCCGCCGCTATTTCCGCCGTTGACAGCCGCGTCCGTCATAACGAACTTGCCCGATCCCCAACCGGAAATCGTGATTCCTGTTTGAGACACTGTTCCCACAGAAATGCTGTTGGTTGTTCCTACGCCTTCGGGGTTGCCGATCAGTGCGACTTCCGAACCTCTTTGAACATCTGATGAGGCAATCTTGAGGGATGGATGGTCGGCGTTTGATGGTTGACCGCTCACCGTACTGCTGCCACTGACTTTGCCGACGATTCTCAAAAGAGCGATGTCGGGGTCGTCGGACTCGGCATCGAGGTGATCGCCTTGATATGCGCCGTATGCTACGATTTCGAGTTTATAGTAGTTTGACGTATCGCCGTCGAACATACAAATTATTGTGCCGTATGAAGCCCACTCGTAGGACACTCTTCCCATACCGTAGGGGTAATATTGCTGGGTTTTTGTCGCTTCGTATCTCACGCAGTGCGCATTTGTGAGCATATATCTTTTTGTGGAGCCGCTCGAGTCGGTGTCGGTAATCAAAAATCCGCTTGCGATGCCGCTATACGAGGTTGTCGACGGATTTATGTTTGCGTCCTTGTACATGTACAATCTTGCAACCGAAGCCGATTTCTCGTTTGCAATCTTGCCGACCGAACTGTTGAGCGCTTCCAAAGCCTTTTGCGTTGCCGCACTCGTCACCTCGTCGACTATGTCGCTGTCTTTCAACGCCTCGTTGACGGCGTTGATGTATTGCTCTTTCATGTCTGCGGAGATCGAAGCAGCGTACTCTTCCGCAATCGTCTGTTTGAGGCTTGCCAACACTATGACGTTGACAAGTACGACGACACTCATCACAACCGCAAGCACCACGCACAGGATTCCGACAGGGCCGAGTTTGTTGTTCTTCGGCGATGGGGTGTGATATACGGGCGTATGTTCGGGTTGTGAATTTCTTTGATCGTCAAAGAAATTGTTAAAATCGTCCATAACCCTTGCTCCTTATTTATCTTATACCCAAATATTATGTTCTGACAATTAAATTTTCATTAAATTTTGTAATTTTTTTATAAAAATTTTTCCAAAAATCCAAAATATGCAATAAGGCGGCAAAAGTTGACAAAAAAGTATATATATAATAAAATATGAGGGAAAGAAATACCAAACAATATGTAGCGTTTGTCTGACAAAATTCACACAAGGCGCGAAAAGGAGGGCATATGGCAGCCATATTCTGTGACACCGATTGCGAACTTTGGTACACTCACGCACGCGAATTGAACCTCGAAGTCATTCGCATGCCTTACATAATCGACGGCGAGGAAAAGTTGTGCGACCTCGGCGAAGAAACGGACACGCACGACTTCTACACCAAAATGAGAAACGGCGCAAGCGCTTCAACGGCAGGTTTGAATCAACAGATATATTACGACACGTTCGAGCCGTTCTTCAAGAGAGGCGAGGACATTTTGTACATCGCGTTCTCGTCCAAACTTTCGGGTACGTTCGAGTATCTCGATCTCGCCATTGCCGAGCTTAAAGCGCAATATCCCAACGTCAAATTCAGAAAGTTCGACACGCTCAGCATCTGTATGGGCGCGGGGCTTTTGGTGTATATGGCGGGCAAGTATTGCAGAGAGCACGGCGACGACATCGACGCAACTTATGCGTATCTTGAAAAAATCGTAAACAAAGTCTGTGTTTTCTTCGTTGTCGACGATATGAAATATCTCGCTCGCGGCGGCAGAATCTCGCCTGCAAAAGCGAAAATCGGCAACCTTATGAACATCAAACCCGTTTTGACTGTTGAGGACGGCAAACTCGACGTATGCTCGAAGCAAAACGGCACTAAAAAAGCGTACAAATATATGCTTGACATGTTTGCAAGCACTTACGAGAATGTCGATAATGCGCCCGTCGTCATTGTCGACGCGGATTGCAGTGACGTTGCGGACGCTTTTGAAGAAAAGGTCAGAGAGATAAATCCGTCCGTGACGATATGGCGGCAGCCCATAGGACCGGTTATCGGCGCGCACGCAGGTCCGGGTGCGCTCGGCTTTATTTTCACGAAAAAGTAATAGGAAATAATGTTAAATATAAATATACTGTAGACATAATAATGAGATTTACAAAATAAAAGCAAACGTGGTTTTGCGCGATAAGAGGGCGCAGTCTTGAAAAAAACAAGAATAATTTTCGTTCTCATAGTTTTGGTTTTATGTATTGCTTCGCTTACGGCTTGCAGCAGAGCGAAGCAATATTTTGTATACGGCACGACGCTCGAAATTCAGACAACCGGCATAAAATCCAAGCAAACCGTTGACGATATATACGGCTATATATCCTCTCTCGAGGACGTGCTTTCGCCGACCGTCGAGGGAAGCGATCTATACAAAATCAACCGTTCCGAAAAGGGCGTAGCCGTTGCGTGCGGCGAAACAACGATGCAGATTATGCGCATTGCGACGGAAGTTTTCGAGGCTTCGGGCGGCGCATACGACCCGTCGGTGTATCCGCTCGTCAGACTTTGGAAGTTTTCGGGGGATTTGTACTCTGACACAGAGGAATTTACAGTTCCGCAAGACAGCGAAATTCAAGCCGCTTTGCAACTTGTAGGACTTGACAAAGCGTTTTCGGCAGACTATGAAAACAACACCATAACCAAACTTATCGACGGCGCAATGCTCGATTTCGGCGGCGTTGCAAAGGGTTATGCGGTTGAAAAATCCCTCGCTTTCGCAAACGGAAAAACGCTCGTTAATCTCGGCGGCAATATAGGCGCAAGCGGCGGCAGTTTCAACGTCGGCATTGCAAATCCGCAAAGAAAGGGCAGAGAGTTTATCAATTCTTATTTTGCAAAATTCCGTCTCCTTGACGGCGAGTGCGTGTCTACAAGCGGCGATTATGAAAGATATTACGTCGTGCAAGACGGCGAGCGCGAAAAAATTTATCATCACATCATAAATCCGTTTACGGGCGTTCCCGCAACGACGAGCGGCGAGGACGGCGTTGTTTCTTGCTCGGTTGTCACCGAAGACGGCGCAATAGGCGACGCGGTTGCGACAGCCGTTGTCGTGCTCGGCAAGGAAAAGGGCGCGAAACTTATGCAGGATTTGGGGCTTGTCGGACTTATCATCGACGGCGATATGAACGCATATATAGTGGGTGATTTCGACGTGGAACTCAAAGCCGCAACTTATATCGTTGAGGAAGAAATAGATTGATTTTCGGCAGATTATGAGCAAAAACCAAGCGACGAAAAAAGAAAAAAACAAGATTTTTGACGGACTTTTCAAGAAAGGGGATGTCTTTTTGCTTGTCGCCGTTTTGGTGCTCGTTGTGCTGACGATAGTTTTTGCCATCAAAGCCGACGCGAGCGAAGCCGACGTGTACGTCGACGGAAAACTCGTGTATAAACTGGACTTAAACAAGGACGCAACCGTCGAAATTCTTGACGGAAAAATGCAAATAAAGGTGGAAAACGGCAAGGTTTTCGTTGCGCACAGCGATTGCAAAAATCAGTTGTGCGTACACGCCCAACCCATAGGCAAAGAGGGCGGCGTAATCGTGTGTCTGCCAAACAAGGCGGTCGTAAAAGTGGTGGCGAAGGAGGTTGACGCAATAACGTGAAAAAGCCGAATAAGTTTACCGCTCGTCGCGTTGCGCTTTGCGGATTGTTCCTTGCGCTCGCACTCATAGTTTCCCTAATCGAAAGTTATATTCCGCCGATTATACCTGCGCTTCCGTATGCCAAAATCGGGCTCGGAAACGTCGTGCTTCTTGCGTGCTTCCTTCTTCTCGGCGTGGGGGAAGGGTATGCGGTGCTTGTGTTGCGCTGTCTTTTGAACGCCGTGTTTTCGGCAAATATGGCAAGCCTCATATGGTCGTTTCCGTCCGCGCTCGTCGCGTATACGATTATGGTGTTGCTTGCAAAAACCAAGTTTTTCAGCATATGCGGATTGTCCGTCGTCGGCGGCATAGTGCATAACACGATTCAAATTTGCGTTGCTTCCGCAGTCGTTGTAAGCGGCGTATTCGTGTATCTTCCGTATATGATGCTCGCAGGCGCGATTGCAGGCTTTGTGACGGGCATATTGTGCCATTTTATCGTCGTTTCGCTCAAAGACAAACTAAACGTTGATTTCAGGTCGTACGAATATCACAGAGAGATTGATAATGAATAATGAATAATGAATAATGAATAATTAATAATTGCGGGTGGGGTATCACCCCACACCCAAAAAAATATAAAAAACAACCCGACAAAAAGTCGGGTTGATTTTTTATTCCTTATTATTCCTTATTTATAATCAGAACGGCATCAGCGTTCCGAAAAACAGCACTACGACCAAGAACGCCGCAGAAAATATAAATCCGAAAGTGCCGAAGAAGAAAGATAATCT
The DNA here is from genome assembly GCA_963593735.1 of Phascolarctobacterium succinatutens. Lineage (GTDB taxonomy): Bacteria > Bacillota > Clostridia > Christensenellales > CAG-917 > CAG-475. The sequence goes on along the minus strand of CAVBBF010000035.1, from coordinate 14,016 downwards.
TGCAAGACCTTTCTTTGTGTTTGCACCGGCAACGGAGAACACCACGCCGACGAACGACAATGCCAAACTTGCGATGTACAAACCTCTCACAAGGTCGGCTGCAAGCACGGATTTTATGAAATTCGCAGCAGGGAAGAAGAATGCGAGCGAGGCGTAAAGCATCGCCGCAAATCCGAGCGTTGTCATCACGAACCCCAAAATCAGCACGATTTTTCGCGCTGCCATATCAGAATAGGGTTGAGATTGAGGCGTTTGAGATTGAATTTCCTTTGTCATACTCGAATTATACAACCTCATTTGCCGCTTGTCAATACCGACAGAAAAAATGCGTCGGTTTTTCCAAAGCACATATATGTCGAATATGAGGCGGAATCTGCGTCGAAGAAGATTGACAACTTGTTTTGTCCGCGTATTATCGACGTATATACAAACACGTTTTCGGCGTATTTGAAAGTTGCCGCGGCGGCGATGTCGTCATCGTCGAGTTTAAGCAGACAATCGAAGTTTTCAAAGCGAGCGACAAGCATGTTTTCCTCTTGCAACACGCAAGAAAAATCTATTGCTTTTTCAAGCGATATTGCGACGTTTTGTGAGGCAAAACCGCTTGCGTTTTCGAGCGTTTTGTCGCTCGATACAAAACTATTTTCGCTTGAAACGACTATATCCGAAAGCGGCGTTTCGACTATAAATTCGAGGTGCGAACAAAGCCTGATTATGCGGTTTGTCAAGAGAATTTTCAAGCCGTTTTCGCATCGATAAAGCGCGCCGAAATTTTCGCCGATTACGTTGTATTGCGCATTTTCGTTTAGCGTTTGCGACAGAAGGGAAACTTTCAAGCCGTTTTGTGTTTTGAAAAGTAACGCGAAGCATTGAACGTTTGATTGAATCACGGGCATAATTTGCAAAATGCGGTGTTTATCGTATGAAAAACGCTTGGTAAACCCTGAATTTTTATTATAAGTCACACCGACGGCGGTCTGCTCGTCCTGCAAAAACAGCAACGTTGAATCGCCGTATTTTATGGTTTGCGCTATGCTTGCGGCTGTCGTTTGAATCACGAAGTTGTCGCCTTTGATTTGCAACGAATCGTCTATTTCGAACATCCTGATTTTGCCGTTTTTCACGCAAAACGCCTCCATGTTTTCGCCGTAATAATCAGCGTTGATTTCGTCGTACGCGTCGAGAGCGTTTTCGCAAGATACGTCGAAGTTGCCATCATATATTCTGACGTTCGTTTTTGCGCCGTCGCAGGTGAAAATCGCAACGCCGTTTCTCGTTTGGCAACTTGAAAGATACTTGTCGTTTTCGTTTGCGATTTTGAGAGTTTTTTCAAGCGTTTCACCGCCAAAAATCGCTATGTAAATTCCTTTCTCTTTCATGTCGTATTGCTCTGAGGTCGAGCGAAATACGAGGACGGTTTTATTTGCGTAATAAAATACGTCGAGGACTTTTTCTTCGCCCTCGCCGCCGACGTGCGCGACGCTTGCGCCGTTTATCGTTTCGCTCTTTCTCGGCAATACGGAATAAACGGGTTTTGTCGTTGGATTGTTTACGGTTTCTTGGCTTTTGTCGTCGTTTGCTCCTGCGACGTTCGAGTTGCCGTCGTGAGTCTTACCCGCGATTGCGGAAAGCGCGATATAACAAGCGACTGCGACTGTCATCAATAGGATTACGGCAAGCCATTTGGCGATGGTTTTTTGTTTTTGCATTTTTCACCTCGCCTCAATTTATCACATACTGCGTCCGCAATTTTTCCGTTCGAGTCGTGTTTTATGGGTTTCATAGGCGGATTTTGCATTGCCGTTTCTATTGCCCCGACAAAATTGTCGCAAAAACTCGAATCTTGTTTAAGCACTATTCCGCCGTACTCTTTTGCAAGGTCGGCATTGTATATCTGATCCCCTCTCGACGCGCCTTTGGGCAAGGGGACGAAGACGGCGCGTTTGCCTATGGACGATATTTCGAAAACGCTCGTTGCGCCCGCCCTTGAGAGTATCACGTCGCAAGCGGTGTAAAATAGGGAGATGTCGTCGGCATATTCGAACGCACGGTAGTCGCTCGCACATATTTTTTCGTCTTTGTTTTTGCCGGTGACGTGCAAAACGTAATACTTCGCCGTGAGCGACTTTATATTCTTTTTGACCGCCTCGTTTATCGCGCTTGCGCCCGACGAGCCGCCGAACACGAGAAGCACGGGTTTTTTGAAAGGATTGTTTACGTCAAGCGTTTTTTGCGCCTCGATTTTGTCCTTTCGCAAAAGATTTTCACGCAAAGGCATACCCACGAAAATGCCGTCGAATTTTGCTTTGGGGTTGGCTTTGAAAATCGTCGCGCCTTTTAGTTTTGCGATTTTGTTGGCAAGACCGAGAGTGTAGTCGCTCTCGTGCGCAAAGACGGGGATATGAGCCTTGCTTGCGGCAAGCACTATCGGCAAGGAAACGAAACCGCCTTTTGAAAAAACGCAATCGGGTTTGATTTTGTCGAGCAATTCCGTTGCTTTTTTGACCGCGCGGCGCAATTCGATTGGGATTTTCAAGTTGTTTTTGATTGCGTCCATAGACAGCGAGCGCACGAGTTTTATCGTGGGAACGGCATAGTATTTTATGCTTGCGCCGCGAGCGAGTTGCCTTTCGAGAGTGTTGCCCTCGCCGCCTGCGTACGCTATTTCAAATCCTCTTTTTTCAAATTCGGGAACGAGCGCAAGGTTGGGGTAGACGTGACCTCCCGTGCCGCCGCCGCTGAAAAGTATCCTTCTGTTTCGATGCGAAATTGTCGTTTTATCCTTCATTTTTGTAGCCATATAACCATATTATGAAACAAATTTGCACAAAGTTGCGTATTTTTGCGTCTTGAAAAGCGTGAAACCATGTGTTACAATATATCCATATCGAATAATGAACGGTCGCTTTTGCGATAAGAGGAGAATTTATGAAAACCGAAAAATTCCAGAGTTTTGACGGAACCGTGTTGCAATGCTATCTTTGGGACAACGTGCGCAGCCCTAAGGGCGTAGTCCAAATTTCTCACGGTATGGCGGAACACGCTCGCAGATACGACGACTTTGCAAACTACCTCAATCAAAACGGATATATCGTCTTTGCCGACGACCACCGCGCTCACGGTATGACAAGCACCAAGCAATCTACAAAGGGTGTGAAGGGCTATCACAAGGGCAACATCTATTTCGACACCGTAAAGGACGAGTGCGCAATCACCAAGATGCTCAAAGACAGATACAACATCCCCGTGATATATCTCGGACACAGTTACGGCAGTATGCTCGGACAACGCTACATCGAGGAATGCAAGGACTATTCGGGCATCATTCTCAGCGGTTCTGCGATGATGAAGGGTGCGTTGCTCAATAGCGGCGCGGCGATTTCAAACGTGCAGTACAAACTTCTCGGCGGCGAAAAGACGGCTCATCTGCTCAACAACTTGTCGTTTGGCGCATACAACAAACCGTTCAAAAAGGAATCCGAGTACGCATGGCTTTCTCGCGACAAAGAGAACGTCAAAAAGTACATCTTCGACGAGCAATGCGGCTACGTTATGTCCATTGCGTTCTTCAAGTTCTTCCTCAACGGACTCAAAGAGAGTTACAAAGCCGAAAACCTTGCTAAAATCGACAAAAACAAACCCATCGCCATTTTCTCGGGTGACAAAGACCCCGTCGGCGGCAACGGCAAACTCGTCCAAAAACTTTACGACCAATACAAGAATCTCGGCATCAAGGATTTGACCGTCAAACTTTATCCCGACGCGCGCCATGAGATTTTGAACGAGGTGAATAATGCGGAAGTTTATTCCGACTTCCTCACCCGTCTTAACGGTATGCTATAAGCCACTATTTGACGAATAACTGCGGCAGAGTCGCGCTTCGACAACTCATTTACGCTTTGTAAATTAGGGTTGCCGAAAGCGCGACTCTTTCTTGTTCTTCATTCAAATATTGGCTTATATCAACCGTTAAGATAGCAAAAATATGCTTGCGCGCTATAAACAACTACTTTTTTATAAGGCTGTTTTAATATTTTTTTCCAAACCACAAAATTAGCGGCGTAAATGCCTTGAAAAGGACAAGATATTGTGGTATCATTATTATATTACTACTTTATAAAGGTTTACTTTATGGCAAATCAAGAATACAAAGCAGGCGACATTCGAATCCTCGAAGGACTCGATGCCGTGAGAAAACGCCCCGGTATGTACATCGGCACAACCGGAAGCAAAGGTATGCACCACATACTTTGGGAGATTATCGACAACAGTATCGACGAAACCGCAAACGGATTTGGCGATACCGTCCGCATCGAACTGTTGGACGACAACGTCGCAAGAGTCAGCGACAACGGGCGCGGCGTGCCTGTGGATAAGCATCCCAAACTCAAAATCAGCGGTGTGGAAGTTGTGTTCACCCAACTTCACGCAGGCGCGAAATTCGACAACGGTCAGTACAACTATTCGGGCGGTTTGCACGGCGTGGGCGCGTCGGTCACGAACGCTCTTTCTGAGTGGCTCACCGTTGACGTAAAGCGCGACGGCAACTTGTATCGCGCGGAATTTTGGTCGCCGCAAGTCGGCACGAAAATCAAGAGCGGCATAGTCAAAACGCCGCTTACCGTCATAGGCAAGGTCAAAGGCACGGGTACGTCCGTCAAGTTCAAGCCCGACGAGAGAGTTTTCGGCAAGGAAAAATTCGATTATTCCGTCATTGCCGAGCGTATGCGCGACGTTGCGTACCTCAACAAGGGAGTGAGCATCATCATCGACGATATGCGTATGCCTCTTGAAGGCGGCACGGGCAAGCACGACGTATTTTGCTACAAGGGCGGCATTGCCGACTACGTTCAATACCTCAACGAAGGCAGAGCGGTGCTTTACGACAAACCTCTTTACGTCGAAGCGAAAGAGCCTCATTTCGAGGTTGCCGTTGCCATTCAGCACACCGAAGGATACTCTGAAAACATCTATTCGTACGTCAACAACATTCCGACGGCGGAAGGCGGCACGCACGAGGTCGGCTTCAAGAGTGCGGTGACGAAAGTTTTCAACGATTACGCAAGAAAGAACAACATCCTCAAAGAGAAACAAGCCAACCTTTTGGGCGAGGATTTCAGAGAGGGTATGGTTGCGGTCATAACCGTCAAAATGCAGAACGTGCAGTTCGAGGGACAGACGAAAGGTAAACTCGGCAATCCCGAAGTACGCCCGAAAGTCGAGAATCTCGTGAGCGAGAAACTTGCCGAACTTCTTTTGCAAAGAGGCAACAAAGCCATTGCCGAAAAGATTATCGCAAAGGCTATGGGCGCGGCAAAGTCGAGAGAAGCGGCAAAGCGTGCAAAGGATTTGAGCCGTCAGCAAAACAAACTCAACGGACTCAATCTTGTTGGCAAACTCGCAAGTTGCTCGGGCAAGAACGCTTCCATAAACGAGTTGTTCATAGTCGAGGGTGACTCGGCAGGCGGCAGCGCAAAGCAAGCGCGCGACAGATTCTTCCAAGCGATATTGCCCCTTCGCGGCAAACCGCTCAACGTTGAAAAAGCGAGGTTGGAAGAGATTTTGGCAAACGAGGAGTTTGCAACGCTCATTTCCGCGCTCGGCACCGGTATCGACCCCGATTTCGACCTCGACAGCCTCAAATACGACAAAGTCATCATCTTGGCGGACGCAGACCAAGACGGCGCGCACATAAGGGCGTTGCTCCTTACGTTCTTCTTCCGCTATATGCGAAAGCTCATCACGGAGGGGCACGTCTACATCGGTATGCCGCCTCTTTACCGCTTGCAAAAGAAGGACGAGATTTTGTATTGCTACGACGACAACGCGCTTGTCGAGGGACAGAAGAAGATGGGCAAAAACGCGCTCCTTCAACGCTTCAAGGGTCTCGGCGAAATGAATCCCGAACAACTTTGGGACACCACTATGGACCCTGCAAAGCGCACGCTTACAAGAGTTACGATCGACGACGCGGCAATGGCGGACAAGCGCATAACAATTCTTATGGGCAAGGACAGCAACATCCGCAAAGACTACATCTATCAATACGCCGACTTCAACAAAATCGACACATTCAAGATAAGCAAAGAACAAGACGAACAATAAACCGTTTGCGGCACTGCTCGCAGACGAAAAAATAATTTGAACAAGTTAGAAAAATGGCAAAGAAACAACACAAAGAAATTGAATACAACTCAGTCGTGCTTGACACCGCATTCGAGGACGTAATGCACAATTCGATGCTTCCGTACTCGGAAAACGTCATACTCGACCGCGCGTTGCCAAGGGTGGAGGACGGTTTGAAACCCGTTCAACGCAGAGTGCTTTATTCCATGCACGAAATGGGTCTTACCCCCGACAAGCCGCACAAAAAGTGCGCGAGAATCGTTGGCGATTGCCTCGGTAAATACCATCCGCACGGCGACAGTTCCGTGTACGGCGCAATGGTGCGTATGGCCCAACCTTTCGTTATGCGAATGAAACTCGTCGACGGTCACGGCAACTTCGGTTCTGTAGACGGCGACTCGGCGGCGGCTATGCGTTACACGGAAGCGAGGATGAGTCCTCTCGCGCTCGAATTGCTCAGAGATCTCGACAAAGAGACGGTGACGTGGTCACCCAACTTCGACGACAGCCTCGAAGAACCCAATACGCTTCCGGGCAGATTCCCCAATCTTCTCGTAAACGGCGCAAACGGCATTGCCGTCGGTCTTGCGACAAACATCCCGACTCATAATATGGGCGAGTGTATCGACGCAACCGTTATGAGAATAGAAAATCCCAACGCAAGCATCAAAGACTTGTTCAAAGTGTTTCACGGACCCGATTTCCCGACAGGAGGATTTGTTATCCCGGTTGACAATCTCGAAGACATCTACTCGACGGGCAAGGGCAGAATCAAGATTCGCTCGCGCTTGCACATCGAAAACGACGACAACGGCAAAAAAAATATCGTCATAACCGAGATTCCCTATCTCGTGTCCAAAACCGATTTGCTCTCGCGCATTGCCGACCTCAAAGAAGCCAACAAGGACACTTTGCAAGGCATTGCCGAAATCGTGGACGAGAGCGACAAAACCGGCACTCGCGCCGTGATTAAGTGCAAAAAGGACACAGACGTCAACAAAATCGTCGCGTTCCTGTTCAAGAAAACCGACCTCGAAAAAGGTTATTCCATCAATATGGTAGCAATTGCAAACGGCAAGCCCGAACAACTCTCACTGACGGCGTATCTCGACTACTATATCGAATATCAGCGCAAAATCATCGTCAACCGCACCGCATATGACTTGAAGGCGGCAAAGGCGAGAGCGGAAATCGTGAAAGGTTTGCTAGTTGCAATCCGCAATATCGACGAGGTTATCCGCATAATCAAGGAATCGGAATCCACTCAAAAGGCAAAGGAAACGTTGAGAGCGAGATTCGACCTCAGCGACGCGCAAGCGCAAGCCATTTTGGATATGCGCCTCAAGAGCCTCGCAAAACTCGAAGTGGGCAAACTCGAAGAAGAACTTGCTCACCTCGAAAAACAAATCGCTTTGTTCGAGGCAATCCTCGCGTCCAAGCGCAGACAACTTACGATTGTCAAGGATGAACTTTTGGCAATCAAAAAGGCGCTCAATTCCGAGCGTATGACCGTCATTATGAGCGGCGACGAGGACGAGGAAAACTATAGTGCGCCAAGCGAAGCGGAAGCGGTCGCATATCGCGACGGCGTGCTTGTGACAAACAAGGACGGTCAAATGAGATTTATGTCGCAAAAAGCGTACGCCACCGCAAAGAAAGACTTTGCCTCGATGGGCGAGGACGCTTTGCCCGTATGCCGTATGTCGGTAAACAACAAAGGAACGCTCTATGCGGTGACAAATCTCGGTAGCGTTGTGAAAATCGACGTGACCACGCTCCCCGAAAAGAAGTTTAAGGAAAAACCGTTCAAACTCGGCGCGATAAATCAGGACGTGCAAACGGGCGAAAACGTCGTCAAGTTGTTCTTCTTCGAGGGTGTACCCGTGGGCGAACTCGTGCTGTTCACAAAACAGGGCGGCGCGAAACGCGTGGATTTGAGCGAATTCTCGGCAGTGTCGAAAACATATCTTAAAGCAATCAATCTTCAAGAGAAAGACGAGGTTGTCGGAGCGGACGTCGTAGACGACGAAAAGAACGTGCTCGAAGTCACAAAAGAAGGTCAGGTGCTTGCATACAAGGCAACCGAAATTCCGCTTCAAGGCAGAACGGCGGCAGGCGTAAAGGGCATAAAACTTTCGGACACCGACAGCGTCGTGTTTGCAGGACAAGTCGAGGACGAGGGCGAAATCATCGTTGTTTCAAATACAGGCTACGCAAAGAGGGTTATCGCCTCGCTAATAGACCCGACCTCGCGCTATCTTAAAGGCGTAAAAATCATCGAACTGGACAAATCCTACGTCAAATACGTCGGCACGGTGAAGATGCCCTACGATCTCGCGTTCGTAAGCGGCGGACAAACGAGCATAGTCAACACGGAAAATATCCGCATTGACACAAGAACAACCAAAGGCAAACAAATCTTCAAGCAAGAAGTGACGCTTGTGACACCCGTTACGGACGGCGAAGAATGAGCTTTTGAGAGAATTAATAATTAATAATTAATAATTAATAATTGAGGGTGGGCTCTGCCCACACCCGAAAAAATACTGCACGCAATATCAAAAAACAAAGGAAGTCTTATGAACAAAATCGGTTTTGACAGCAATATGTATATGCAAAAACAGTCGGAGCATATTTTGCAGCGTATCAATCGCTTCGACAAACTCTACCTTGAATTCGGAGGCAAACTCTTTGACGATTTGCACGCCGCAAGGGTGCTTCCCGGCTTCGATAAGGCGGCGAAGATCAAACTCCTTCAAAAACTTCGCGACAAGGCGGAACTCATCATTTGCATAAACGCAAATGCAATCGAGCGCAACAAAATCCGCGCAGACTACGGCATCACCTACGGCAGCGAAGTCGAGAGAATGATCGACAACATTTCCGCAATGGGAATCTACATCAACTGCGTCGTCATCACGATGTTCACCGACCAGCAGGGCGCGCTCGCATACAAGCAAAAACTCGAAAACAGAGGCGTAAAAGTTTATATCCACCGTCCCACAAAGGGCTATCCGCACGAAATCGACACGATTGTTTCGGACGAGGGTTACGGCGCAAATCCGTACATCACCACGTCAAGACCGCTCGTCGTGCTTACGGCACCGGGTCCGGGAAGCGGCAAACTTGCAACTTGCCTTAGCCAACTCTATCACGAGAACAAGAGGGGCGTAAAGGCAGGCTATGCGAAGTTTGAAACCTTCCCGATTTGGAATATTCCGCTCAATCACCCCGTAAACGTCGCGTACGAAGCGGCAACCGCCGATTTGAAAGACGTAAACAAGGTTGACAACTTCCACCTCGACGCATACGGCGAAATAACGGTCAACTACAACCGCGACATCGAGGTTTTCCCCGTCGTCAAGAGCATACTCGAAAAGATAACGGGCGAGGAGTGCATCTACAAATCGCCGACGGATATGGGCGTGAATATGGCGGGCTATTGCATTGTTGACGACGAAGCGTGCAGAGAAGCGTCCAAGCAAGAGGTTTTGCGCAGATACTTCAAGGCGCTCTGCGACCTTAAAACGGGCACGGGAGGGCAAGATACGGTCAGCAGACTCGAATTTTTGATGTCGCGCCTCGGAATCAACGTCGCGGACAGAAAGATTGTGGAAGTCGCAAAGAAAAAGAGTGCGGACAACGATGGGTGCGGCGCGGTTGCGCTCGAACTTGCCGACGGCAGAATCGCCACCGGCAAAAACACGAAGATGATGAGTGCCTCCGCCGCTTGTGTGTTTAACGCGGTCAAAATGCTTGCCGGCATAAAGGACAAACAAAAACTCATATCTCCGTATGTCATAGGTCCTATCATCGACCTCAAAACCAAAATTCTCAAAGAGCATAACAAGACGCTCACGCTCGAAGAAGCGCTCATCGCGCTTTCCATTTGCGCGGCATCAGACGCAAACGCGGCAACCGCGATGGAACAACTTCCGCTTCTCGAGGGGTGCGACGCACACTCGACTCATATGCTTTTCAAGGCGGACGAAAACCCGTTCAGAAAACTCGGCGTGCGCCTCGCTTGCTCGCCCGAATTTTTGGACAACACGTTGTTTATCGAATGAAAAAGGACAAATAAACTTGCTTTTGTGCAATAATAAACGAAAAATTTAAAAAGGAAGGAAGCCTATATGTTATACGAATCAAGAGAGCAAATACCTGCCGAGTACAAATGGAAACTCGAAGATATCATCAAATCGAACGATGCTTGGGAAGAACTGTTTTTCAAGTGTGAGGAACGCATCGGTCACTTCTCGAAATATCACGACAAACTTAAAGACGAGGATATGCTTTTCGATTGCCTCGAATTTATGACGAGAATGATGCACGACATATCCTACCTTTACGGATACGCCAAAATGCGCCTCGATCAAGACGCAAGAGACGCAACCTATCAGGCGATGTCAAACAGAGCGGATATGCTCTATGTCAAATTTTCGACGGCAATTTCTTTCATCACTCCCGAACTCGGCGAACTTTCAAAGGAAAGACTCGAAGAATTGAAACACAGCAAGCGTTTTGCCGATTATGACGTTTTCTTTGAGGAGATAATCAGAAACAAGGACATCATCCTTTCAAAGAAAGAGGAACAACTTTTGGGCGAAGTCGGATTGTTTTCGGGCAACGCAAGGGAAGTGTTCTCCATGTTCGACAACGCCGACGTGAAATTCGCGCCCGTCAAGGACGAAAACGGCAACGAAGTGGCAATGAGCCACGGCGTGTACGGTATGCTTTTGCAAAGCGCAGACCAAAGAGTGAGAAAGGACGCTTTCGACAGTATGTTCACGGCGTACAAGGACCACATCAACACCATTGCCGCAAACTATGCCGGCAACGTCAAAAAAGACTGGTTCTACGCAAAGGTGAGAGGATTCAAGAGCGCGCTCGATTACTCGATGTACAACGAGAACGTTCCGTCCACTTGCTACAACAAACTTCTCGAAGCGGTCGGCAAAGGCACGAAACCCTTGCACGATTACATTGCGCTCAGAAAGAAAGTTTTGGGCGTTGAAACTCTCAATATGTACGACCTTTACACGTCTATCGTCAGCGAGCAGGAACTTGCGCTAAAGTACGAGGACGCAGTCGAACTCGTAAAAGAAGCGCTCAAAGTCACGGGCAAAGAATATTCTGACATCCTCGCAAGCGCGTTCACGAGCGGTTGGGTCGACGTGTTCGAAAACAAAGGCAAGAGAAGCGGCGCATATTCGTGGGGAGTGTACGGCGTTCACCCGTTCGTGCTGTTGAACTATCAAAAGACCATTCACGACGTGTTTACCATCGCTCACGAAATGGGTCACGCGATGCACTCCTATTTCAGCAACCACGCGCTTTGCGAACAAAAAGCGGACTACGTCATTTTCGTTGCGGAAATCGCGTCAACCGTCAACGAAGTGTTGCTCTTAAAGCACCTTCTCAAAACGGCTACGGGCGAGTTCAGAAAGTATTTGCTTTCCTACTATCTCGATATGTTCCGCACGACGTTGTTCAGACAAACCATGTTCAGCGAGTTCGAGGTCATTGCGCACACTATGGTGGAAAGAGGGGAGCCTATCACGGCAACCGCGCTTTCGGACGCGTACTACGCGCTCAACAAGAAATATTACGGCGAAGCCGTCGAGCATAACGACCTCATCCGCTACGAGTGGGCGAGAATTCCGCACTTCTATACGAGTTATTACGTCTACAAGTACGCAACTGGAATCACCACCGCGGTGTCCATTGCAAACAACATCCTCAAAGGCGGAGAAGAATATTTTGCAAAATACAAGAAATTCCTTTCGGCAGGCGGAAGTATGCCTCCGCTCGACATCATTCGTCTTGCCGACGTAGACCTCGAAAGCGACGCTCCGTACGAACTTGCGATGAAAGAATTTGCGGACACGCTCGCCGAACTCGAAAAATCTTTCAATCTTTGAGTGAAAATATCGGCAAAGACTTGAAATAACGGCAAAAAACGCAGGTGCAGGCAAACGCTTGCGCCTGCACGGCAACTATGAAAAGTATCAAAAGAATCACTTTGACAATCCTCGTCGTCGCGCTTACGCTCATAAGCGCGTTTTCCCTTTTTGCTTGCAACAAGCAAGACGATGAGGACGTTGTGCGCGACTTGTACATTTACGACATCGAGTTCGAGCAACCGACCAAAAATTCGAGCGATGAAGCCGCCGTATGCGACGATTCGAGCGAGGAAAACGGCGGCGAGCAACAAGGCGAAAAAGTTGCGATAATATACGTCACCTTTTCGAAAACGGACAGAAAACTCGAAGGATGCGGCGCGGTTTGGCACAGCCAAAAGCGCAAGGACGGCGCATTCTACAACGTGAGCGAAACAACGGTTACGCTTGCGCCCGATTCGATATTTAGTGCACTCAAAGAGAGCATACCACAAGAAGACCTTGTGCATGACGGTGTTCAATACAACCGCTTGAAAGTGGTTTTGAGATATGATACAATCTATAAATCTATAAAAAGCAACGGTGAAATCACGCGCGCGGGGCGGAAGTATGTGCATAAATACGCACTTGACCAAAGCCTCGAAAGCGACGTTTTTACGCTTGAAATGCGCACGCAAAACGCGGCGAGTTGGTACGGAACTTTGCTCGGTTGCGCGCTTTTGGTTGCGCTCGTGGCAATCGGCGTTACGTTTGCTCTCAAAGGTGTAAAATGGCAAAAGACGAAAACAAAAGAGTGACGAGGGGTATGCCCAACAACGTTGACGCGGAAGCGTCCGTTCTCGGTTCCATTCTCATCGACGGCAAAGCCGCCGACATTATCATACCTATGCTCAAAGCGGAAGATTTCTATCTTTCGCAAAACAGACTGATTTTCGAGGCGATGAAGCAACTGCAAATGGAAAGCAAGCCCATCGACACGGTGTCCGTTTGCGACGCGCTCGAACTTAAAGGTCAACTCGACGAGGTAGGCTCGATTGCGTATTTGAGCGAACTTGCAGAAGGCGTTGTATCCGCCGCAAACGGCGAGTATTACGCAAGCATAATAAAGCGCGACAGCCTCACGAGAAAGGTTATCGAAGCGGGCAACGACATCGCAAAGTTCGGCTACGAATGTCAGGACGGCAAAGACGCTCTCGAAAACGCCGAAAAACTCGTTTATGCCATTGCAGAGCAGTCCAGCGAAAAAGCGCTCGTCAAGGTTGACGACGCGGCGGCGCTCGCACTCAAAACCATTCAAGATGCACAAACGGGCAACATACCCAAAAACACGATATACATCGATTTTCCGAGTTTCGACCAAAAAACGCACGGCTTGAAACCGGGTGAAATGGTGCTTATCGCGGCTCGTCCGTCCGTCGGCAAAACCGCATTTGCGCTCAATATCGCCGCAAACGTTGCCCTCAATCACGGCAAAAAAGTGGCTATTTTCTCCCTCGAAATGCCCGCAGACTTGCTTGCAAAACGTATGCTTGCATACATCTCGAAAGTCGAGAGCAACAAGATGAACACTCGCGGCGGACTCACTCAAACGGACTATAAGAAACTGTACAACGGCTATCGCGCGTTGCTCGCTTCGGAAATTTACATCGACGACTATTCGATGAACAGCCCATCCGACGTGCTTTCGAAGTGCCGCAGACTCAAACGCGAAAAAGGTCTCGACCTCGTCATAATCGACTACTTGCAACTTATGTCCGCTCAAAAGAACGGCAGATCGGCAGAGAGCCGTCAGGTCGAAGTCAGCGATATGTCGAGAAAGATGAAAATATACGCAAAGGAACTCGATTGCCCTATCATTTTGCTTTCGCAAATGTCGCGTGGCATCGAGCAACGTCAGGAGCATACTCCGCTTCTTTCCGACTTGCGTGAATCGGGTTCTATCGAGCAGGACGCGGACATCGTCATGTTCCTCAACAACCCGAGCAAATAC
>CAVBBF010000034.1:0-19373 GCA_963593735.1 Phascolarctobacterium succinatutens | reverse complement strand
CCCCACTGCTGCCTCCCGTAGGAGTCTGGGCCGTGTCTCAGTCCCAATGTGGCCGATCAGCCTCTCAGCTCGGCTACCCATCGTCGGCTTGGTGGGCTGTTATCTCACCAACTACCTAATGGGATATGAGCCCATCTCTGTCCGATAAAATCTTTTACCGCTGCACCATGCGGTGCCGTGGTCATATACCGTATTAGCAGTCGTTTCCAACTGTTATCCCGTTGACAGAGGCAGGTTGCTCATACATTACTCACCCGTTCGCCACTAACTTTCATCCCCGAAGGGAATCAGTCCGTTCGACTTGCATGTGTTAAGCATGCCGCCAGCGTTCGTCCTGAGCCAGGATCAAACTCTTGAGTTCAATCTTGACTGTCCTATAACTTTTTGTTCAAAGGTTTTTAGACGTTATTTAATGATTTAATTCACATTAAAAATCGCTTTTCCAAATATTGTTCAATTATCAAGGTTCGTTGCCGTCAATTTGTGACAGCTTTCATATACTATCATAAGCAATATTCTTTGTCAACGATTTTTCAAAGTTTTCAAAGAATTTTTTTTAAGTTTTTTTCAAAACTTTTCTCATCTCAAAATGTTGTGTTTGCTTTGGGCTCGCACCACAATTTGGAACTTGTTTACTGCTTACGACAGCCTGCATATAATAATCCTTTGAGATTTTTTTGTAAAGCGTTTTTTGACGGTTTTTGCAATTTTTTTAAGTTTTTCTTCACATATTGAAAAATCAAACATTCTGTCTTAAAATCCCTCTTTTTAGAATAGGGAGAGGGGGAAACCTTATTAATTGCGTATGCGCATAGCGTGCGCGTGCGCGCGTGTATGCGCGCGCACGTTCATATATATATGGGCGTATACCGAATGCAATCGCACAATATCTTGTTGCAACCCTGTCACAATTCTGTGCATTTGTGTTGAGGATTTGTTTTCACAACAACGCGCAGCGTATTTCTCCTGTCCCGATTGAGTTTGGAATTTTGCAACAAAAAACCCTGTCGCTTCGACAAGGTTCTCGTTTTTCTTGTTATATTTTGCGCTTACAAATCGAACGAGCGATTTATCACGCCGCCCCCGAGACAAATTTCGCCGTAATACGCGACGGCATACTGCCCTTCTGCGATTGCGCGCTGTTTCTGCTCGAACACGATTCGTACGTCGCCGTTATCTAAAATCTCGGCGCGCGCCTTTTGCAAAGGTTGGCGATGCTTTATGCGCACCTCGCACTCGAACACTTTTGTAGGCGGTGGCGTAATAAAATTGAAACCCTCGGTGACAAGTCCGTCTTTGAAAAGAATATCGTCCTCGCCTTGCGAAACGATAAGAAGATTTTTCGCCACGTCTTTGCCGAGAACGAACCATCTCTCGCCGTTGCCGTCCGCGCTTCCGCCTATACCCAGTCCCCTGCGCTGACCGAGCGTGTAAAAATATACGCCGTGATGTCTGCCCACCACTTTGC
Organism: Phascolarctobacterium succinatutens; assembly: GCA_963593735.1. GTDB lineage: Bacteria > Bacillota > Clostridia > Christensenellales > CAG-917 > CAG-475. Next base: position 17,905 of record CAVBBF010000034.1, on the reverse strand, counting down.
CGCCCTGCGTAACGATGTCGCCGTCCTTCATGGGAATGTATTGCGAAAGGAATTGTCTGAAATTGCGCTCACCGATAAAGCAAATACCCGTGCTGTCCTTTTTCTTTGCGACGGGAATATCGAATTTGAGCGCGAGTTGCCTGACTTCGGGTTTTGTCATATCGCCGAGCGGGAAAAGGACGTCGCGAAGTTGATGTGACGAAACCTGATTTAGAAAATACGTCTGGTCCTTGTTGTCGTCCTTTGCTCGAAGCAAATAATGCGTATCGCCGTCGTGCCTTATTCTGCAATAGTGTCCCGTCGCGATATAATCCGCGCCGAGTTCGCGCGCGAAATCCGCAAACGGTCCGAACTTGACCTCGCGATTGCAAAGCACGTCGGGGTTTGGCGTTCTGCCCTTCTTGTACTCGTCAACGAAAAGTTTGAAAACGTTGTTCATATACTGCTCGGAAAAATCCACCGAGTAATACGGAATATCGATTTTGTCGCAGATATATCTCACGTCCGTCCAGTCTTGCTCGCCCGTGCAGCAACCGCTTTGGTCTGTTTCTTTCCAGTTGGACATATAAAGTCCCACAACGTCAAAACCCTGCTCTTTCAAAAGAGCAGCGGCAACCGCGCTATCCACGCCGCCTGACATACCGACGACAACTCGTTTTTTCTTTTCGTCCATACGGACATTTTAGCATTTCGCCGTCGGTATGTAAAGCGAGAGTTGTTTATTCAATAGGAATAATAAGGTCTTTCTTGACAATATCCCATTTATCGTCAAGCGATAACCCCTTATAATCGGCAAACTTTACCGCTTCTTGTTCACTATTAAATTTTAATGCAGCAATAATACTTTTAGTAACTCTCAATGAACGGTCTTCAACGGTAGATGAACTCAGATATGAGCCTTTTTCAATATATCTCAACAAATAACAAGTGCTTGTTTCATATGATCTGCTCCCGAATGTAACCGATGCTTGCTCAACGCGATTCGTTTTCATATCTTCGACAACAACGCTTGTTTGCTTGATGTCAGTCATTGCATCGATTATCGCAATAGCAAACATATGCGAACAATAGATTGCGAATGTCCCGAATCCTCCAAAAATTAACGAGGTTATTATCGAAGAAATGCCCGTTGCTATTTGATCGTAAAAACAAACGATTATTCCTCCAATAAACATAAGAATCGACACAACTATTGTTATTGTGATTGCTACATTTCTCAATGTGTTAAACAACTTTTCCAAATTGTTTAATTTGCTAAAATCTCTGTTTCTCATATTGTCCTCCTTATTATCGGCAAGCCGATATTTTAATCAATAATATCATTATGCCGATAATATGTCAATAGGGGTTACTATGGAAATTCTTATTGCACAACGAATCAAAGATTTGATGAAAAGCGAGAAACTCACTCAAATGCAACTTGCCGCCGCAATCAAGGTCGGGCAAAGTTCAATCAGCGATTGGCTAAACGCAAAAAGCGAACCGAGCGTTGAGAACTTGTGGAAACTTGCGGATTTTTTCGACGTCAGCGTGGACTATCTTATAGGCAGAAAAGAGATTTGAAAATAGCACCGAAAAGGTGCTGTTTTTTTGTGCGTTTGAACACGATTGAGGAACTTAAAAAGCGAAGCAATATTGCTCCGCTTTTTGCATATATCAATATTTATCGTTGCATTTTGAGCATATAAAACATTTATTTGCGCAAATGCGTCAAATTGTGCGATTTGCTTTTTACCCACTTTTCTACATCAGCATAGACAACAACGGAAGTATCGCCGCATAGCCTGAACCCGAGCCTGCCGCCAAAATTATACCGAGAATTATGCCGTAAAGTATGCCGGCAAAAACGCTCAGACATACCGAAACGAGGCAGCCTATTCCTGCGCTTTTTGACCTTGCGGTATAGTCTTCTTTCCACACGAGCCAAAGGATGAAGCCAACGAGCGGAAAGAAAAATCCGAGTATGCCCCAACCCACCGTGCCGCCTTCCTTTGCGGATTGCGCTTGTGTGGAAGTTGCGTTTCGGATGTCTGTTGCATTCCTTCGACCGGCTGAGGGCAATGTATACTTCACGCCGAGCATGAGGTTGTTACGATTGTTTTCGCCCTGCTCGGACACCGTGAACGAGGACGGTGTTTCTCCGTTGTCAAAGTTGAATACGGTCTTGATTATGCCGCCGCAATGTGGACATTTTGCAAGCACGCAAATGAGTTCGCCCTTAAAGTCGAACACGATCTCCCAGTCCGCTTTCATCTCGCCGCAAAGCGGGCAAGCGGAAAAGGAATTGTTGATTTTGTTTTCTACGATCAAGCCTACGCCGTCATAGTATCTTTGAAAATCCATATTTACTCCTCTCTGTTTAAGGATTTATAAAATCATAGCACCGAGCGCGCGATTCGTCAATACGCGCGGTTCGTCCTCTCATTCGTAAAGGCTTTGAGGGTATCTTTCGCCGTTGTCGGGAAGAACGACCACGATGTCGCCATCCACCTGTTTTCTGAGAGTTTTGGCTGCAAAATAAGCCGCGCCCGACGAGATGCCGCACTTGATTCCTGCCTTACGATAAATCTCGCCTGCGGTGCGTATTGCGTCGTCGTCGGCAACGTCGATGATTTGGTCGAGTTTGCTTTTATCGACGATTGCGGGAATGAAGTTTGCGCCTATGCCCTGAATCTTATGCGAGCCTGCGCGTCCTTGCGTGAGAAGGGGGCTTGAAAGCGGCTCGACGGCAACCATTTTGCAGTCAATGCCGTTTTGCTCGATATACTTTTTCACGCCCATAGCCGTGCCGCCGCTGCCAACGCCAGCAACGGCGTATTTTGCCGTCGGAACTTGCGAGAAAATTTCGGGTGCGGTGGTGTAAAAATGCGCCTCTACGCTTGCATAGTTTCCAAACTGATTTGCAAGCCACGCACCGTTTTCGGCAAGTTCTTTCGCCTTTCTGACCGCGCCTGCCATACCCTCGCTTGCGGGGGTCAGCACGAGCCCTGCACCGTATGCGGCAATCATATCTCTGCGCTCTTTGCTCATACTTTCGGGCATAACCATAACCGCTTTAAGACCGAGTTCGCGCGCGACGTAGGAAAGTCCTATGCCGGTGTTTCCGCTCGTTGCCTCAACGATGGTGCCGCCCTCTTTCAAATCGCCGTTTTCGAGCGCGCGCAAAACCATATAGAACGCCGCCCTATCCTTGACCGAGCCGGCAGGACTGTTGCCCTCGACCTTTCCGTATATGCCGTCGCCAAGCGACACAACAGGCGTATTCCCTATCTTTTTCGACAATACGTCAAGTTTTTCTTGCATATTTTTGTCCATAAAACGCCTCTTCTGTCAAATCGTGCGTACAAATCAAACAATCGCATCCGCCTATGCGAAAAGTAAAATCTCCTTTTGCGGATAGCGAAATCCGTTTTTTTGCGGATAAAAAATCCGCTTCCCCTACACGATTCAACCCAAATTTTTTCTTCGATATTATTATATCACCGACGTATGGATATGTCACCAAAATATTGCTTGCTAAAATTTTGCGTTGGGTTTACTAATGCGAATGATTGTGCTATAATTCAAGCATGCGTTGCAAAAACGCCCATATGCACCCATGGCGCAACTGGATAGCGCATCAGATTCCGATTCTGACGGTTGGCGGTTCAAGTCCGTTTGGGTGCACCAAACAAGAATAAAACGAACCCGAGAGAAAATCTTGAGTTCGTTTTATTTTATACGAGAGATTATTTCGGACTTAAAATCAAACGTTAAATAGCATTACAACATTAACCGAGTGTTCCGACCTCTCGGTTTTCCTCATGCAAAAATCTTTCATCGGGGACGGCGGGTATCGGGGATTCGGACATTATTCGTGTTCTATCATCCCGCTCCCTCACGATTCCGATTGCTAATTTGTTTCGACAAATTGATCTTTTCCTACTCCGCAGATGGGGCATTCAAAATCATCCGGCAAATCCTCGAACTCCACTCCGAAGGGGATGCCGAGTTCTCTTTGGCTTTCTTCGTCGTATATCCAACCGCATACCTCGCAAATGTACCTTTTCATTTTGATCTCTCCTTTTTATTTATTTTTCAGTGCCGCTCGACTGTTATGCCGCCGATATCGCACGTGATTATATCAAAAATCGATGAATCTGTTTTTGCAGTCGTGTTTTTTTGCCGTCGCACACTTCTCCTGTTTGGCTATCGCTGCGCACCTCGCAAAAAGCGGCGCATACCGCAGCGCACGTCATTCAATATCGCCTTCCGTTTTTTTGCGCTTTGCTTTTTGGCAAGGCAATCTCGAACACCGCCCCGTTTGCATTGTACGATGTGATTTTTCCGCCGTGCATTTTTACAATCTCCTTTGTGAGCGCGAGCCCTATGCCGGTGTTTCCTTTTTTGCCCGTGTAAAACCTGTCGAAGATATGCGCCTCATCCTCTTTTGCGATGCCGTCTCCGTCGTCGCAAACCTTTATAACGAGATTGCCGTTTTTGTCCGAGCATTTTACAAACACCGTCGTTTTGCAAAACCTAAACGCATTTGCGACAAGGTTTGATATCGCTTTTCTTAGTTGCCTCTCGTCGCACAAAATCACCGCTTCGTCGCAAAGTTCGTTTTTCAATTCTTTTCCGCTGTTTTCAAAAACCGGAGCAAACGAAGACAAAACGTTTCGCACGATTTTTACTGCGTCTTGCTCGGCAAAATCGGGTTTTGTTTGTGCTGAGTCGATTTTGGACAAGGCAAGCATTTCCTCGATGAGCAAAGTCATTCTGTCGCTTTCTTCGAGGATAATATCGGTGGATTCCTTCAGGGGCAAAACGCCTGTTTGTATACCCTCCGCATAGCCTTGAATAGCCATAAGCGGCGTTTTGAGTTCGTGCGAAGCGTTTTGAAAAAACGACTGTTTTATTTCCTGCGCCGCTTCGATGGTTTTCCCGAGCCTAAGTCCTATGGCGCAAATCACCGCGCCCACAACGACTATCGCCCCGCAAAACATCCAATTGAGCCAACCGACATAGTTGAGTATCGCGTTTATGTCAACGTATAATGCATATTCGTATTTTTCGAAAACGTCCTCGTCGGACGAATATACGGCAAGCACTATGTTTTTGTTTTTATCTCTGATGCGGGCAAACTCTCCGTTGACGAGTTGCTTGTTCCTGCAAAAAGCCAAAACCGCTCTTTCCGTTTCGGTGAGATACACAAGATCCTCGTTTGTCTGCCCTATTTCGAGATATGCAACGCTCGCGCTCAAAAAGTTGATGCCGTTCATGTCGCTTTCGGGATCGTATGCGGTGTATTCGTGCTCGATTGCCCTTTTCGCCTGCCTTTCGAGATCTTTGGGGATTGCGACATTCACAATGACAAGCAGCGCACAAAGCAAAAGCGCGACCGAACACAAACAAGTCAACAATATTTTTGTTTTTATTTTTGTCATCTGTCTTTCACCGCCTGTGCGAGTTTATAACCGTATCCCCACACCGTCTCTATGGTTGCGACGCTATTTGCGGCAGAGAGTTTTTTTCTGATTCTTCTGATTGTTTCGTCTATCGCTCGCGTTTCGGTGTCTTCGGCAAAACCCCAAATCGCATCCAAAAGGCTGTCGCGCGAATGTGTTTTTTGCGGTTCTTTCATCATAAACGCCAACAAACTCATTTCTGTTTTTGTGAGCAAAACGGCTGTTTTATCTGCCAAAACCGTATGTTCATCTTCCGAATATGTCAAATCTGCATATTTAAGCACCTTGCATTTTTTGCCGCTGCTCATCTCGGATCTTCTTAAAAGTGCCTTCACTCTCATCAAAAGCATTGTCGGACGAAACGGTTTGGTGAGATAGTCGTCGCTGCCCAAAGTGATGCCGTTGATATAGTCGAGTTCGCCGTCCTTTGCTGTGAGAAGAATTATCGGCACGGAAGAATTTTTTCTCATTTCTTTCACGCATTCGATTCCGTCTCTCCCCGGCATCATAATGTCGAGAATGACAAGATCGGGTTCCTCCTTAGAAAAAGCGTCAAGAAGCGAGTCGCCCGTTTCAAATGCGCTCACTTCGTATCCGTCGCTCTGCAAAAAATTTTTGAGGAGTTCTCTGATGTTCTTCTCGTCGTCGGCAATATAAATTCTGTGCGTCATATTCCACCCATGCGCAATCGGCGTTGCCGTAAGCAACGCCTTTGCGTATCCGTTGTTCGATATTCTCGTTTTTTGTTATCTTCCGCAATTTGCACCGCAAAGAGCAGAAAGTTTGGCTGCGATTTCGTCGAGTTTGGCAAGGTCTTTGAGAAGAACATCTTTCTCCTCTGCCGTGAGCGCACTCAATTCGGCGATATATTTTGCCTCGTCGAAGTTTGCATAATCGAAGTTTTCGTCCAATTCGTCATAGGACGCATAAACTTTGTCCCAAAGTTCGGCGCGAGCGTCCACAATGTCGTCAAACTCTTTTCTGAGAGCCTGCACTTCATCGTTTGCCGTTTCTGCCTCATCGCACATTCTGATGAAGTCGTCGCCGAAGAAATTCTCCTCGTCTTCCACAAAGGACATATCCTCGTCGTAGTCCGCAAAGTAATCCTCGTCCGTTTCTGCAAAATCGCAGCAGCCGTTTTGACAATAATCATCGTAAAGTGCGTCTTCTTCGGCATCGAACAACTCATCGTAGAGTTTGTCGAGTTTTGCGTCGAGTTCGTCGAGCAATTCCACATTCTTCAAAAGCGTCGCTTTTTCTTCTTCTGTCATGGTTGACAGATTGGCGATAAAGGTTTTTTCGTCAAAATCATCGGGTATTTCGTCAAGTTTTTGAAGTTCGACAAAATACTTTTCCCAAAGTTCGGCATGTTCGTCAAACGACTTTTGATATTCCGCTTCGAGATCTTCGATTTGAGAAAGCGTTTGCTCGCTTTGAGATGTCTTGACTTCCTTGTCCGTGACGGCTTGTGCAACGGAGTGTTTTGGCAAAAACACCGACATGAGCGTTATTGCCAAAGCGGCGAGCGCTATCAAAACTGACAGCACGGTTACTTTCTTTGCTTTCATTGATTTTTCGGTTTTCATTGTTTTGCTCTCCTTTTTGTTTATTGCAAGCCTCAGCTTACGAGTTAAGTATAAGGATTCAAAAAACGAAAATCCCCGAAAAACTGCTATACATTTGCAACAAAATTGCAACAAATGCAAAATTACAAATATTTATTGATCATTTTTGTGATTTCGAGTTCGTTGCGCAGTCCGACAAAAGACCCGACCGTCCTGCCGTTTTTGAAGAATATCACGGTGGGAATGCTTGCGATTCCAAATCTTGCCGCAACGCTTTCTTCCTCGTCGACGTTCACCTTGACAACCTTGATTTTCCCTTCATATTTCTTGTCGATTTCTTCAAGAATCGGCGCAAGAGCCTTGCACGGACCGCACCATGGCGCATACAAATCCACAAGCACGAGTTTGTCGGACGATATCACTTCTTCCTGAAAATTGCTCCTTTTGACATTAACAATCATTTTCAATCTCCTTTGTCTTTCAATAGTTGTTCTATATAGTTTCTCAAAACCGCCTCGCTCATCGCGCCTATACGTTCCGCTCCTATATCGCCGTCTGCAGTTATAAACACGGTTTTCGGGATTGACGACACCGAATACGCCTTTGCTCCGCTTTCGGCGGTGTCGAAGTAAAGAGGAAAGGTATAGCCGTTTTGACGGATAAAGTTTTTTACGCTTTCTTGTTTTTCGCCCGCGAGATTGACCATCAGAAAATCAACCCTGCCCTCATACTCCTTTGCAAGTTTGTCAAAGTGCGGAAGTTCGGATTTGCACGGCGGGCACCAAGATGCCCAAAAATTGATTACAACGGGTTTGCCGATAAAATCGGACAGTTTAACTTCCTTTCCGTCTTGATCGACAACGCCGAAATCTTTGTAATTGCCGTTGTTTTGGATTGAGGGCGTCTGACCCTGCGACTCGGTTTTCCCCGAAAGCGTTTTATATCCGAAATACGCGCCTGCCACCACACCCGCAAAAAGCAGGATAAACACCACTGTTAAAATAATTTTCTTATTGTTTTTTGTCATTGACGTTTCACCTCACACTTAAAAGCGCGCCGAGTTTGTCCATCACGCCCGCCGCCATCAGGATTCCCATCACGACAAGCAAACTGCCGCTGACGATTTTTACAACCTTGAAATGTCGTTTGATAAAACCAAACAGCCTTTTCAGCCTATCGGTAAGCAGAGCGGTCGCTATAAACGGGATTCCTATTCCGAGAGAATAAGACAGCAACAGCAAAATTCCTTTTAGCGCAGTCCCCGAAGTCGATGCAAGGGCAAGCGCAGAGCCTAAAAACGCTCCGGTGCATGGTCCTACTCCAACGGCAAACACTATACCGAACAAAAAAGCGGACCATACGCCGTTTATCTTGCGCACCCCTTTCAGCCCTTTGAAAAACGGAAGTCTAAAAAGACCTATGTACGACAATCCGAATATGATGACGACAATTCCCGCAACAATGTTGATTACGGTCTTATATTTGCTTATATAGCCGCTCACAAGTCCCGCAAGTCCGCCGAACACAACGAACATCAGCGTAAAGCCGAGAACGAAAAACAACGACCGCGCAAGCACGCGATACTTCTTTTTGCTTGTTGTTTTGTTTTCTTCGCCGCCTTTTGAACAAGTCGCTACGCTTGTTTCTTCTATGACATCGTCTTTCTCTGCGGCATTTTCCGACGAGAAGACGACATCCCCCGATATTTGGTCTTCTTCAATCGCTCTTGTGTTTTCATCGGCGGCAATCGTTGTTTCTTGCCCGTCCGTTTCATCCTCGCCCGCAAAGTAAGAGAGGTATAGCGGAATCATCGGAAGCATGCACGGAGAAATAAAAGATGCCAGTCCTTCCAAAAATGTCAACAAAAACTCCATATCCGAGCGTCCTCGCTTTTTGCCTGATTGTACACTGCTTTTCTTTTTGGGAAAAGGGAGTTGCTCTCACACGCACTTCCCTACTGTCGATAACGGCTTGTATATGCCGATGTCTTTAGTTTTTATTTTATGTTTGGCGTTTAGAAATTTTCATCCCTTAGCCACATTACGGTATCCGCTATCGTTTCGGCGAGCGGTCGCGGACAAAACTCCAATTGAGTTTTCGCCTTCTCGTTTGAAAACCGCCCGTTCGAACTCAAAACTTTTATCGAATACGGAGTGAAAAAGAGTTTCGCCTTTTTTCTGATTGCAATTCTTTCATACAACGGCGCGACGGCTTTTGCCGCGAATATCGGAAAATACAACACCCTTTTGTCAACACCGGCAACGTCTTTTGCGCATTCGACGATTTCCTTTATGGAAGCAAACCGCCCCGAGAGGATATATCCTTCTCCTTTTTCGCCTTTTTCGGTGCATGCAACTATACCGTCGGCAACGTCCCTCACGTCGACAAAATCATATCCGCCCTTAACGGCGACTCGCAATTTTCCCTCTGCGCACGCAGCAAGCATACTTATCACGCTTCCTTTTTCTTCATCGTTCGGACCGATGATACTGGATGGAAACACTATGCTCGCATTCAGTCCTTGTTTCGCCGCGTCGAGCACCGCTTGCGCCGCCATCGCTTTGCTCTTTGAATAATCACCGTAAATCATATCGGGCGAAAACTCCCCGACCTCTTTTATAGGCTGCCCCTTCTGCTGTTCGGGGATAGCGTGCACCGATGCCACATAGACAAACTTGGCGACTTTTCGGTCGAGACTGAAAGACAACATATTTTTCGTGCCGTCCACGTTCACGTCGTATATCCTCCTGCCGGGATTGCTCGCAACCGAAACGATTCCTGCGCAGTGAATCACGCATGTCGACTCATCCGCCTCTTCAAAAAACTCGTCGAGCGACGCGATGTCGCAAACGTCGCCGTCTATTTTTACAACGCTCTTTGGAAGTTTATCCGCAAGTTTGTCTCCCCTCAATGTGAGCGCGTATATTTTCGCCGACGACGCAATCAGCCTTTCTATGATGGTGCTGCCCAAAAAACCGCTTGCGCCCGTAATAAGATATTTTTCGTACATATCTCTCCTCCTTTTCGTTCTTGCCGAAACGATGCTACAATTCCACACAAATCAACAAAAAGCGCAAAAAGACCGTTCTTTCTCTTTGCGCTTATCGTCACATTTCTTTGTCATAGGCGGCTACACCCCCTCTGTTTCAAGTGTTTTTATTACTTCCTTTTTTGTTTTCCATATATCCGAAAACATACCCCGTTTTTTTGTTTTATATAAGCATATATATTCTTTGTTTTATCCTAACACAAACTCTTCCGACAAAAAAGAGAGTTGCTCTCACAACGAAACAACCCGACCGTTTTACCGATCGGGTCGTTCCGACAATATCAAATCTTTAGGAAGGATTTGTTAGGTTTTTTTGTAGCCGCACTTGGGGCATACGCCTTTTTCGTTCAGCGCGATTCCGCACAGCGGGCATCTTTCAAGCGACAATCTCGAAGGGAACTCCTCGCTTGCCTTGTTCACGCCGCTGCTGAACGTAAGTTTGACGATATTCAGTTTGTCTTTGAGCAAATCGTAAACTATCTTGATCATACCCTCAACCGTCATCGTTTCTTTTGTGACGACAAGGCGACACTCGGGATATGCGGTGGCAAGGTCGGTTTTGAACGCAGGACCTTTCATCACGTTGTTGGGCGCGCCGTCTTTGATTCCTTGTTTTTCGTACACGTCAAGCACGGCGGGAAGCAGTGGATCATCCTCTCTCAACACGAGCGCGTGATCGAAATTTTTGAGGACGTTCCATGCCGTCTTTTGAATTTCGTTGCACGGAAACACCATATTCACGCCCATATTGACGCTGTCTTCCACTTCGATGGTCAATACGCCCGTATGTCCGTGCAAATATTGCGCTTCCCCTTTGAATCCGTAAAATCTGTGTGCATATTGCAAATCCAATGTCGTAATGCTTCTCATATTTCTCTCCTTTCGATTGCCGAATTTAAGGCAATCCTTTTTATGATTCGATTATAAAATATTTTGCAAAAAAGAAAAGAGAGTTGCTCTCACAAAAAAACAGACCGAGCGCTTTTTAGCGTTCGGTCCTTGCATGCATATCTTCTCGTCACATCAAATCCTTCAATTTTTGGATGTCAAGAAGTTTGATTTTTCCTCTTCCGTATTCGAGCAATCCGTCCGCTGCAAACTTCCTTATCGTTTTTCCTGCGACTTCTCTTGCGGAACTTGTCATTTTTGCAATCTCTTCCTGCGTTATATTAAATTCGGTTTCGCCTGTGTAAACGTATCTCTCCACCAAAAACGCCGCCATTCTTCTTTCGTATCGAGTAAACAGCAAGTCGTGCATCGTCACCATACACGCGGAAAATCTGTCGGCGAGCGTTTCAAAAATCAAACAGCGCACCGAGATGTTCTCTTCCATAATCTTTTTTACTGCGCACGATTTCACCGTAAGCAAAACGCTGTCACTTTCCACGACAAATTTTGCGTCGAACGTTATGTATTCCAATATGCATGCCGCCGACAACAACCCCATATCTTTCGGGTACAACTTGAACAATGTGATTTCCCTGAAATTCTCATCGTCCATAATCGCCCTGATTTCGCCTTCCAAAATCAAAAAAGGGCCGACGCAATGATTTATAAGCCCCGATATCACTTCGCCTTTTTTGTAGACTTTGATTTCGGAATTATTCAGAACCATTTCCTTTTGCTCGCCCGTAAGGTATTCATAAAACGGCAAACACTTGAGTGCCGCTACTTTGTCATACATGTTCTTCTCTCCTTTGCAAGATTATTGTTTTTATAAAAAGAGGCGCTCGGCATTTAGTATGCATATGTCGGCATATTCGCCACACAAATCGGCAGCAAACGCCCAAAAGCCTCAAGGAACAATTCTTTCTCCCTGTGAGTGTGTCGAGTTAATCTTCATCTCGGCTTTTCTTGCGTCGTAGTTATATTCGTTTTTGTCATCATCCTTTTGTTGCATCTATAACTTATAGCAAACCGCTATAACGCAAATCTATGTTATTTATCATTTGATCTCTCCATCGGTTCGTCTTCAAGCACTATGCAGTTGACTTGTCTTGAGAATGCCGTGCAAGCGTCTATCGCAATAATTCCATCCGCATAGTATGGCGAGAAGTCAGAGTCAATATCAAATTCCTTGCCTTTTCCTTCTAACATCGCATGTCCATAGGAACAATGCCAATGTCCACATACAATGGTTTTGTTCGGTTCTCGCACACCACGACTTGCCGCCGCCATTCCGTTTATCCATCGAGCCTTATCCCACTGTTCTTTGCCTTGCTCTCTCCAATTCTCTTCGTAGATGTAGGTGTCTTTCGTCCCTGTTCCATACCCCATTACCGTGCAAGGTATCCACCCGTGAACGAATATGTGGTTCTTCGTTTCGTAGTAGTCCTTCATCGCCGTGATTATCGTCTTATAGAACGGTGTGTTCTTTGCTTTAGATTCAAATCCTTCTGGATATAAAACCGCAGAGGTCAAGTCTTTCTCTGTCAATTGAAGAGCGGCATCAATCGTTCCATTTGACCAGTGATGTGTCCCAATCACACCAGACGTCATCCACTTCTCCGCATTATCTATAAGGTCAAGGAATAAGTCTTCATGATTGCCCCTAATAAGGATTGCTTCGTCCTTTTTGAGCAGTTCCAATATGAATGATTGCACCTTTAATGCTTCACCGCCTCGGTCGAGCAAATCGCCGCAAACCACAAGTTTATGTGGTTCTTTATCTTCATAAAACCCTTTTTCTGTCAAAGCCGCTTGTAGTTCCGAATAGAATCCGTGAACATCGGCTACCACATAATATCTCATTTTATTTCTATCAACTTTGCGTACATTTCCGGAATTCCGCGCGTTACCGTATCATAAACAATCGCCATGTTTACAACACCATAATTATGAACGATTTTATTTCTCATTCCCTTTATTGCTATCCAAGGTATTTCAGGATACTTACTCTTAAACTCATCAGACAATCGACTATTGTTTTCCGCAATTTGAATAATGCGGAACATAATCGAATCAATTAAAAGAATATTTCCTTCAATTTCGTTCTGCGTTTTTCCTTTTGTATGTTTGATAATAAACTCTAAATCGGAAATTATTTTTTCAAGGTAGTATCTATCGTTTTTAACGTTATCCATAAATCTTTATGCCATCCTTTAATATCTCTTGTACAAGCGTTAGGTTGTTGTCTAACTGTGCTATATCCAGTAAATCAACTTTTTTCTTTAGTTTTTCTCGTAGAAGTTCTACAAGTTCGAAGAACTTCATTCCGTCTACTGGCATTGCGACAAGCAAATCGACATCGCTTTTTTCCGTTGCTTTGCCTTTGGCATAAGATCCGAATAGATAGCAGTACTCCACCGAATAATCCTTGAATATTTCACTGCATATTTTTCTTATTTGGTCTATTGTTAATATCCCGTGAGTCTCATCAATTAAACTCGCTTTTTGCAGTGTTTCAACAACATACTTGTACTTTAAGGATGATTCATCGATTCTTCCCGCCTCGTAATTCACATATGTTCTTCTGGTAACACCTAAAAGTTGCGCCGCTTCTTCTTGTGTTAGGTTATTTTGTAACCGAATGCCCTTTAAGCTCATTTTCATTCACCTCACGGACAGCATACTATTTTTCTCACTAAAAATCAAGCGGTTTGAGAAATTTTTTCTCATTTTCAGATTTGCAGTGTGAAATTTTTTCTCATTTTAATTTTTACAAGTGAGAAAATTATATCACGATGATTCCGCGCTTATTATATACACTATCTATCGATCCTTCGTGTCAGATTGCTCAATCAAGTGCCATAACGGTCGCTATCTTTCCCAAGATATCCAGCGAAAAACGGTTAAAAACGCAAGATAAAAAAATTAGTTTAAATCCCCGTGGATGCCTGCCCCACGCTTGCCTTAAAAAGATGCTCCTTTTCGTTGGTTGTCGACATAAAAAAGCTCCTCGCAAGAGGTGTTTTTTTCCGCCAAACGCAAGCATCTGTTGCTTGCGGTTTCTCTGTGAGAATCGTCGGCAGGCATTCAAAATCCCTTGCCGCCAAGGGATTTTTTCATACAGCACCAAACAAATTCTCTACCTTTCGCTGACCATGAGCAAAGAGAGCGGCAAGCGCACAGCATTTGCCGAAATCGTCAAAGCGGACATAGCAAACAATAGACACAAAGTGTCGCGCGCGCAGCGCACAGGCGTAACGCGCCGTTTGTTTAGCGTAGACGCGATTGGCGCAATGCGCAACAATCGCTATTAACAAGTTTCCCTCGGTTTGAAATGTTGAAAAACCAAAACAATTGTGTTACGATAAAAACAGTACCCCCCCCCTGCGATTTTGGCATGCAAATTTTACACCCGATACAATGCATGATATTTGTCGACGAGAACCACTACCATAATAAAAGGATTTTAATTGCCGATAAAAATCAAAAAACACATACTGTATACAAGTGCGAGAAGGAGAACCAAATGATATTTTATGCCACCAAACAGACGATGGATCGTTTCAAACTTAAATATCCAAACGAAATGTCACATGGCAAACGCGAGACATGCGAAGTGCTGCTCAAATCCGAAAAAGGCAATCCCTTGTACGAATGGGGTGTCAAACTTTTTTATTTCGATAGAAGAAAGTGTTTGCAAGTTGTACATGCAATGACCAAAATCACGGTTTTTCTGATTGATATAAAATCGTCGCAGATAGAAGATTGCCCGAATATGGTTGCTATGTATCTTTTTGAGTTATACAAGGATGACGCTGCGATGCAAAAAGCGCTTGATAAGTATTTCTCATCATCGGGTTTTGCAATCTACGACAAATTAACCGACAAAAGTTTAATCTCAACGCTCAATCGCACTCAATTAAGTTTTGCCGATGACGGATACCGCTTTTATGATTTTATCGAGAACGGAATTCTGCAATCATTCAAAATTAACAGAGCGGTTGCCGAATATATTATGACCGCAAAAATCAACGGAAAATCCGAATATATTGTTCCCAAAGAATATTTTAGAAGCACGATTTTGCAAAAATTCGGCGATTAATCCATTCCTTGCAATAAGCAAACGGAAATTATCCCTTTTTGCTTAGAATTCGGGCATGGACATTGCACTCTGTCTTCCAGGCAATATTCATACATTGATTGCAATTTCAAGTTGTGTGTGATAACATTTTATTATCATTGTTATTCATTTACAATGTCCTCCGTCCGTGTGAATTTGCTTCTGTCAGGTCGCAAATTCGTTATACACGAACGGAGTTTAATTTCAACACTACATCGGCAGAATCCTATTTTTGAACCACCGGACTATCCGGTGGTTTTGTAATACAAGAAAGCACCCTGTCAAGGGTGCCCGATTCGGTGTTTTTTGTCTTAGATAAAGAGCAGCGACAGCGCGATGAGAAACTGCGCAAGATAGTAAGTCGCGTGATTTACGATTATCATAAGACGAGATTCGGGATTGAGAACGCCCTTGCGTTCGTAGTCCGCGGGTTTGGAGAAATAGGTCATCGAAAGCACCATATCCGACACCACGAACAGCACCGAGCCGGCGACGAGTATACCTGCCGAAGCGGAGCCTTGCGCGGGCTTGACGTACAGCGCGCTGAGCACCACGAACCAGCAAAGCAAAAACGCATACGCTATGCTCGGGATAAGGAATTTGCCGAACTGCATTTTGAGGACGTATATGCACACGAGGAACATCACCGCAACGATTGCCGCCGAGCCGAGCGCCGACCAAAGCAGATTCATCTCGTAGCCGTTGAAGCGAATCGCCATCGACGTGATGTACAAGATATGTCCTATGCCAAACGCCAACATGCCGAAATACATCATCGTGTCGCGATCCTTTTCCACGCCCTCGTATTTGCCTTCGAGGCTCTTGAAATAGATTTTGAAATCGAGGGTTATATCCCCCACCATACCGAGCACCAAGCCCATAATCACGAGCGCGCTCGGAAGAAGTTTCGCGTCGAAGTTGCCCACAACGCCGTTTTCGACAGCGGCTGCAAGTCCCGTCGCAATAAAGAAAAGCGAAGTCGCGGTTTTAAGCACGATTGCAAGCGCGGACGATTTTTTGTCTCTCGCAATCAAAAACAGAACCAGCATAATTATGCCGCAAACAAGCAGAAAATACGGTAACATACTTTCCCCCTTCGTAGATTTGATAAGTTTATTTTACACCCTAAATTTGAAATATTCAACACTCAATATTCCGCAAAAGTTCGCAAAACGTCCGCTTTTTTGCGGCGTAACCGCCGTTTGCCGTTTCCGATTGCACTTATCGATTGTTATTTTGTCCGTTATTGATTTGCAAATACTTCGATTTGGTATTATCATATAAAAAAACGGAATAAGGACGAATTTATGGACGTCATCAACTTTTTGGACAAATCATACACGGCGTATCACGCCGTAAAACACAGCGAATATATCCTTGAAAAACACGGATTTTCAAAACTTAACCTTGCGGACAAATGGAATCTCGAAGTCGGCGGCAAGTACTACGTCGTCAAAAACGGCACTTCGGTCATTGCGTTTGTCGTCGGCGAAAACTTTACTTTCAACATTGCGGCAAGCCACACCGACTCGCCTTGTCTGCACGTCAAAGGCAGAGAATTGCTCCCGTCCCCCGAAGGCGCAAGGCTCAACGTCGAAGCGTACGGCGGACTTATCCTCTACTCTATGCTCGACGCACCCTTGAAAGTTGCAGGCAGAATAGTCGAAAAACACGGCGATATGCTCACGAGCAAAATCGTCGAGAGCGACTACGTCGTCAATATTCCATCCCTTGCGATACACCACAATCCCAACGTCAACTCGGCGTTTTCGGTGAGTGTGCAAAAGGACATGCTTACGCTCGTCGGCGAGGTGGACGACTTCTATTCCACTCTATCGAAAGAGGAAATCGTTGACGCAGACCTTTACGTCGTGCCGGCAACATCGCCTTTCAGAAGCGGCGCAAACGGCGAATATCTCTGCTCGCCGAGAATCGACAATCTCACAAGCGTGTACTCAACTCTCGTCGCACTCGTAAACGCAAATCCGCAAAACGTTGCGATTTGCGCTTGCTTCGACAATGAGGAAATCGGAAGCCGCACCAAGCAAGGCGCAAACTCTGCGCTTATGCAAACCGTGCTTGAAAAAATCACGAGCGGACTCGGCAAAACAAAGGACGATTATATCTCCGCTTGCGAAAAGGGCTTCATTCTGTCCGTTGACAATGCCCACGCGCTCCACCCGTCCTTCCCCGAAAAAATGGATGTCAAAGAGCGTGTGTATATGGGCAAAGGCATAGTCGTCAAACATCACGTCAACTATGCGACGGACGGCGAATCCTCTGCGATTTTCAAAACCATACTCGACAAAGCGAACGTCGAAAGGCAAGACTATTACAACAATTCCGACCAGCGTTGCGGAAGCACTATAGGACTTATGGCAAGCGCGAATCTCGGTATGAAAGCGTGCGACATAGGACTTGCGCAACTTGCTATGCACTCTGCCGTAGAAACGGTATCGTATGCAGATATCGCCAAAATGCAAGACGGCGTAAAAGCGTTTTTCGACACGAAACTCGTTGGTACGTCAAACTCGATTCTCGTCGAATAAATTTATATTAAAATCACACAAACGGCACTTTATTAGTGTATTTTACGCAAATAAAGTGCCGTTTTTTTGCAAATTATAATTAAAGCTTCCCCCTTCCTCACGTGTTTTATTCTTTCTCTACAAAAGTGACCGTCGCGTACTCTAAATAACACATCACCCCTTCCCTTCGGGCTTTCCCCTATTGCTCAAACTTGCGTCATTTCTCTACAAAACTGTACATCGTTCGCAAGAGGGGGGCAGGACGCGATTGACTTCGTAACAATCGCTATTCCGTCACTGCGTTCCTT
>CAVBBF010000033.1:0-20540 GCA_963593735.1 Phascolarctobacterium succinatutens | reverse complement strand
ATGTTGTTTGTATGCTCACTTATAGCGTTATTGCAATTGTCTTTTTGAATATAAAGCCACCCTAAAACACTTCTGAAAAAATATAATTGTGCCAATAGTTCTTTCTTATCCGAAGACGGGACAATGGAATTCTGTTCATAATTATTTGAAATTATTTCGCTCATAAAACGACCTCCCTATATTTTAATGAAATTATATTAGGTCTTTTGACCTATGTCAATACTTTTGACCTTAAATGTTTTACTTTATTGATATGAACTATGTCGAAGTATTGAAAGATCTTATGATTGAAAACGGACTTACACAACAAAAACTTGCGGATATACTTGGCGTAAATCAAACCACGGTAAGCCAATGGTTGCTTGGGAAGAAAAAGCCCGGATACGATAGCATAATGGCTATCTACAACAAGTTCGGCATTATGCCAAATACGCTTTTCGGAATCAACGAATAAAAGCAACGAGCAATAGTTAGCCCATTACTTTTTTTATATACATTTTATTTTAGATTATCAAAACAAGATTCGCCAAATAGCGCAGTTTTGGAAAGGCGCGATAAATCGCAATATTTAGATGAAGAGCAAGGAAAAATCCTTCGGATGGCAACCCTAATTTACAATTCGTAAATGAGTTGACAGACAAGGTTGTTGACGCTGTTATTCGCCAAATGCACGGTTTAGAAAGGCGCGATAAATCGTTTTTTCTTGTTAAAACCGTGATATTTGGATGAAGAACAAGAAAGGCACGGTTTTTGAACAACGAGCGTACTGATACGTACGTGACTTGCAAAAAAATCGTGGCTGACGACGTTATTCGCCAAATAGCACGGTTTTAAGGAATTGGGCGGTGTAAGAGGAATCGACTTTACACACCTCTTCCGGTGTTCCTTGCGCAACTATCGTGCCGCCGCGATCGCCGCCGTCGGGTCCGAGGTCGATGATGTTGTCGGCAACTTTGACGACATCGAGATTATGCTCGATAACTATGACGGTGTTGCCTTGCTCGACGAGGCGGTCGAGAATAGCGATGAGTTTGGCAACGTCGTGGGTGTGAAGTCCGGTCGTCGGTTCGTCAAGGATATAGACGGTTTTGCCGGTGGAGCGGCGAGAGAGTTCGGTTGCGAGTTTGACGCGTTGCGCTTCGCCACCGCTCAACGTGGTTGAGGACTGACCGAGTTTGACGTAGCCGAGACCGACGTCGTTGAGGGTTTTGATTTTGTTTTTGATTTTGGGTATGTTGGCAAAAAACTCGGTGGCTTCCTCGATTGTCATATCGAGCACGTCGCTGATATTTTTGCCTTTGTAGCGCACTTCGAGGGTTTCGCGATTGTATCTTGCGCCCTTGCACACTTCGCAGGGAACGTACACGTCGGGAAGGAAGTGCATCTCGATTTTGATTATGCCGTCTCCGCCGCAATGCTCGCATCTGCCGCCGTTGACGTTGAAGGAAAATCTGCCTGCGGTGTAGCCTCTCGCTTTGGAATCGGGAAGCGTTGCAAACAATTCCCTAATATCGCCGAAAACACCCGTATACGTTGCCGGGTTAGAGCGAGGCGTTTTGCCTATCGGGCTTTGGTCTATACAAATGACCTTGTCCACGTTTTCGATACCCTCGATGCTGTCGTAGTTGCCCTGCTTGACAATCGAGCGCATAAGCGCATTTGAAAGCGCGGGATAAAGCACTTCGTTGACGAGCGAGGATTTGCCGCTGCCCGACACGCCCGTAACGCAGTTGAACACGCCGAGCGGAATCTCTACGTCGATGTTTTTGAGGTTGTTTTGTCTTGCGCCCTTGATTGAGATAGACTTGCCGTTTGACGAGCGCCTTGCGATGGGAACGGGAATCGAGAGTTCGCCGCTCAGATATTTGCCCGTTATGCTGTCCTTGCTCTTTATGACATCCTCGACGCTTCCGCACGCAACGACTCTTCCGCCGTGTACACCTGCTCCGGGGCCTATATCGACGATATAATCCGCACTGCGTATGGTTTCCTCGTCGTGTTCGACGACGATGAGCGTGTTGCCTATGTCGCGCAAATTTTTGAGAGATTTCAATAGGCGTTGATTGTCCTTTTGGTGCAAGCCTATGCTCGGCTCGTCGAGGATATACAAAACGCCCGTAAGTCCGCTTCCGATTTGGGTTGCGAGGCGAATACGTTGCGACTCGCCGCCGCTCAAAGTGGTTGCCGAACGCGAAAGAGTGAGATAATCGAGTCCTACGTTAATCAAAAAGTCGAGCCTTGCGCAAATCTCTTTGACGATTCTGTCCGCAATCAGATGTTGCGTGTTTGTGAGCGAAAGAGATTGCATAAAGTCTTTTTGTTTCGATATGGACATCTCGGTGAGTTCGTATATATTTTTGCCTGCAATCGTAACGGCGAGGGCTTCGGGTTTGAGCCTCTTTCCGCCACACTTGGAGCAAGGCACTTCTTTCATATACTTTGAAATCTCGTTCTTGACGAGTTCGCTGTCCGTCTCGTTGAATCGGCGCATAAGGTTTCTCGCCACGCCCTCGTAACTCGCCTTGTAGAAACCGCTGAACGTGCGCGAGTTGTATTCCATAGGAATACGGTCGCCGTCGTTGCCGTAAAAGATGATGTCGAGGATATTTTGCGGCAAGTCTTTAAGCGGCGTATCGAGAGAAAATCCGTACGCTTGCGCAAGCGCTCTGAACTGCATTTGCGACATATGCCCCGCGTCCCAACCGCTCACCTTTATTGCGCCGTCTTTGAGGGATTTGTTCCAGTCGGTGACGAGCAGATTTACATCGATTTCGTTGCGGAATCCGAGTCCGCCGCATTCGGGACACGCGCCGTACGGATTGTTGAAGGAGAACAATCTCGGCGTGAGTTCCTCGAAACTCAAATCGCAATCGGGGCAAGCGTACTTTGTGGAATACAGCACTTCTTCACCGTCGAAGTCGGCAATCACAAGCCCTTCGGACAGTTTTATCGCGTTTTCGATTGCGTCTGATATACGGCGTTGCGAGCCGTCCTTAACAACGATTCTGTCGATAACCACGCTTATGTTGTGCTTGACGTTTTTGTCGAGTTTTATTTCCTCGTCGAGGGTGTAGTTCACCCCGTCCACTCTCACGCGGACATAGCCTGCACGCTTGAATTGTTCGAGTTCCTTGCGATACTCGCCCTTTCTTCCTCTCACGACGGGAGCGAGAAGTTGAAGTTTTGCGCCCTCTCTTTCCATAATCTTGTCGCAGATTTGGTCAACCGTCTGACGTTCGATTTCACGTCCGCACTTCGGGCAATGCGGCGTGCCGATTCTTGCAAACAGCAAGCGGAAATAGTCGTAAATTTCCGTCACCGTGCCGACGGTCGAGCGAGGATTGTGCGAGGTTGTTTTTTGGTCGATCGAAACGGCGGGGGAAAGACCTTCGATGTAGTCCACGTCAGGTTTTTGCATTTGACCGAGAAACATACGCGCGTAACTGGAAAGGCTTTCGACGTAACGTCTTTGTCCTTCCGCAAAAATTGTGTCGAACGCAAGCGACGATTTGCCGCTTCCGCTCAATCCCGTGAACACGACAAGTTTGTCGCGCGGTATTTCGAGGTCGATGTTTTTGAGGTTGTTTTCCCTCGCGCCTTTGATGTAAATTTTGTCGATACTCATAGTTTTTTCTCTAAATATGCCTTGCGCAAAAAGCCCGTTTTTTACGCTTTTTTGAGCCATTTTATTGTTGTTGTTTTGTCCTTGTTTGCCTTGTTATATCGTTTTTATTTGCCTTAGTCAACTCAACTTTTTGATTTGTTTTTTGAGGTCGTTGAGTTCGTCGCGAATGAGAATCGCCTTTTCGAAATCCAATCTTTCGGCGGCGACTTGCATAAGACCTTTGAGGCGTTCGACTTCCTTAATCATATCTTTAACGCTCAATTTCTCGTTATTAACTGCCTTTTTGGTGATTTCAAGCGAATTTTTGATTGCGCTTACGACCGTCTTTGGCACTATGCCGTGCGCCTTGTTGTACTCGTCCTGAATCTTTCTGCGGCGCATGGTTTCGTCGTACGCCTTCTGCATACTCTGCGTCACAGTGTCGGCGTACATAATCACCTTGCCTTTGTCGTTTCTCGCCGCTCTGCCTATGGTTTGAATGAGCGCGCTCTCGCTTCTCAAAAAGCCTTCCTTGTCCGCGTCGAGTATGGCGACAAGTTGCACTTCGGGAAGGTCGAGACCTTCACGCAAAAGGTTGATGCCCACAAGCACGTCGAACTCGCCCTCGCGCAGTCCTTTCACGATGTCGATACGTTCGAGCGTGTCGATGTCCGAGTGCATATAGCGCACCTTGATTCCCACTTCTTTGAGATAGTCGGTGAGGTTTTCCGCCATCTTTTTGGTGAGGGTCGTGACAAGCACTCTGCCCTTGTTTTTCACGACGGCGTTTATCTCGCCTATGAGGTCGTCGATTTGTCCGTCGATAGGCTTGATTTCGATTTCGGGGTCTAAAAGCCCCGTCGGTCTTATAATCTGCTCGGCAACGAGGTCGGCTCTGTCGAGTTCGTACTGCGCGGGCGTTGCGGACATACACACGAGTTGGCGTATGCGCGCGTCGAATTCCTCAAAGCGCAGAGGTCTGTTGTCGTACGCCGACGGAAGACGGAAGCCGTACTCGACGAGGTTGTCCTTTCTCGCTCTGTCGCCGTTGTACATAGCGCGAATTTGCGGAATGGTCATATGGCTTTCGTCGATAAACGTGATGAAGTCCTTGCCGAAAAAGTCGAGAAGCGTGTACGGCGCTTGCCCGGGCTGTCTGCCGTCGAAGTAGCGCGAATAGTTTTCGATTCCGCTGCAATATCCGACCTCTCGAATCATCTCTACGTCGTAGTTGACTCGCTCGTCTATGCGTTGCGCCTCTATGAGTTTTCCCCTTTCCTCGAAATATTTTACACGCTCGGCTTTGTCGAGCATAATGCGGCGCAAAATCGCCTCTTTATCGCCGCTTATGACGTACTGCGTCGCAGGGAAAATCAAGGTGTGTTTGAGTTCGTTGAGCACTTTTGATGTCGTGCCGTCAATCTCGCAAATGCGCTCGACGGTGTCGCCGAACATCTCGATTCTGATCGCCACTTCCGAACTCGTGGACGGAAAAATATCCACCGTATCTCCGCGCATACGGAACGTCGAACGCACAAAATCCAAATCCGCCCTCTTGTATTGAATGTCCACAAGGCGGCGAGCAAGTTCGTCTCGGTCGATTTCGTCGCCCTCGCGCAAGGATATCGAGTTTTCAAAATAGTCGGTCGGCGCGCCCAAGCCGTAAATGCAGGATACACTCGCCACAACGATAGTGTCCTCTCTCTCGCAAAGCGAGGCGGTGGCGGAGTTACGGAGTTTGTCGATTTCCTCGTTGACTTGCAAGTCTTTTTCGATATAAGTGTCAGTGCGAGGGATGTACGCTTCGGGTTGATAATAGTCGTAATAGGAAACGAAAAATTCCACTCTGTTTTTAGGGAAAAACTCGCGAAGTTCGTTGCAAAGTTGCGCCGCAAGAGTCTTGTTGTGCGCGATGACGAGCGTCGGCTTTTGCATACGCTCGATAATGTTCGCCATAGTAAAAGTTTTGCCCGAGCCCGTAACGCCCAGCAAAACTTCGGTGTTGAATCCGTCTTTCAGACCCTCAACGATTTTTTCTATTGCCTCGGGTTGATCGCCCGTAGGTTTGTATTTACTGACCAGTTCGAATTTCATTGTCCGAGCAAAAACGCCACCAACTGTCTTATGCCTACGCCTATGAGCGCGGTCACGACGCTGAGCCCGAGCGTCAAAAGTATCTTGAACACGAGATTGCTCTTGAACGCACGCTCGACCCTCGCAAATTGCAGCCCTTTCTTTTGCATATTGATGCAATACACCAACTCGCCTTTCTTGTCCGAACGGGTTATATCGAAATAATCGTCGATTTCGAGATTGCGCAAAGTGGTGTCGAGTTCGTCCTCTTCAAAAGGCAAGTCAAGCGGAAGTTTCTCGAAAATCTCGATGGGCGTGAGAAGACAAGAGCCGTTTTGTTTGTCCGCCTCTTGATAGATGACTCTCATCACCGCTTTTTCTTTTTTTGTCAAGACGTGCTGTCTGTCAACCTGCACTTGCATTTTTATACGCTATTCCTTTACGTTAATAAGAAAGTTTGCTTTGATTAGAAACTTCCCCCTTCCTCATGTGTTTGGACTTCGGCGTTCCTCTGTCCGAATTAGAAGCTCCCCCCTTCCTCATGTGTTTCCCCTACCGTCGTTCCCCCTCTGCATACTTTGAGGGAACCCACGGCGTCCGCTTCGCGTGGGGCAACACTCGGTGCTCGCATAGATAGGGATATTTCCCTCATTATGCCACTGCGCTTTGTGTGCCAGCTTCGCACCCAAACGGCGCAGTCGCTTGTACTAATCGTCAAGCTCGACGCTCGCTACGGTCGCCGCCGTTGCGGCTCCAATTCCGTCTGCGAATTAGCACATTCCGTTTATAAGTTACAAGAATTTTATCAAGAGCACTGTGACCACTGCCACTATCGCACTCCCTACAAGGCTTCCGAGAAGGGACAACAAAAACAATACGCCTTTGCCCACCGTCTTTTCGGGTTTTGCCTTGATTTGCTTGTTTTGATAAAGAGTGCGCTCTTGCGGCTTTTCTTCCTCCGCGGCAGGTGCTTGCGCGGCGGCTTTTGGAACTTCTTCAAGCCTCTTTACCACACTGAGGCAGTACTCGTCGGGTGTAAAATATTTGACGAGAATATACTCTCTGTCCTTGAGTTCTCTTATGATTGCCGACAACTGTATTTTGGAAAGGGATATCGCCTTTGGAATTCTTTCCAAAATTTCGTCCGCTTCGATGATTTTGTACACTTCTTCCTCGCCTGCGATTTGGCGAATGAGGTCATACACTGTTTGGCATTCGAGTGAGAGCATAATCAATCTCCTTATTCTTCCTAAAATATTAGCATAATATAATAAATATAGCAATATTTTTTTCCAAATCGCATATCGAAATACGATTGTAAACCGTCTTTCGTTTTTCGCCGAACACTCTGAATTTGCGATTAAAAACGCCGAAATCTCAATTTGACAAGCCCTATATCCTATGTTATATTAAAATTGTCGATAAAAGTTATCGATTTGCATGGGATTTTATAATGGGCATTGCTCGACATAGCCGAACAGGGAGAATTTTTATGAAAAAGAGATTTGTATTCATTTCGGTAATTTGTCTTTTGCTTACGCTATTGATGACAACTTTAATTGCTTGCGGCAAAGAGAAAACCGTAACAATCAGAGTTTATTCTGTCGCCACAGGACACGACGAAAATCCAACATTGGAAAACACAATCTCCATAAAAAAAGGCGGCACGTTTTCAATCAAAGACTATTTCGAAAAATATGTGGAATACGATAGCAAACTTGGTGGCGTTGATCCGTGGGGATTCTATCTCGATTCAACCTGCACAAAGATACACGATGATGACAGTGTAATCGAACAAGATACAGCATTCTATATTCTCTATTGCAGTTTCGGTTCAAAATTTATTGTTTTCGATTATGAAAATAAAAAGTATTATTGCTACATTGAAGATACAACTGCAAAATTGACTGCCGACACGTTTGCAGTTTCGGCATATAGCAAAACAATTGATTCTTCAAAACTCAAATACTATTCCGACAAAGAAATGACGCAAGAGATTGAACTTGTCGGTAAGTCATACGATGAACTTACAGTGGAAGCAATAGGCTCTATTCCATATACAAACAAGTACGTTTATGTAAAGCGCGCTGATTTTGTATACTAATTATTCGTTAGGAGATTTTTTATGAAAAAGAGATTTCTATTCATTTTGGCAATTTGTCTTTTGCTTACGCTATTGATGACAACTTTAATTGCTTGCGGCAAAGAGAAAACCGTAACAATCAGAGTTTATTCTGTCGCCACAGGACACGACGAAAATCCAACATTGGAAAACACAATCTCCATAAAAAAAGGCGGCACGTTTTCAATCAAAGACTATTTCGAAAAATATGTGGAATACGATAGCAAACTTGGTGGCGTTGATCCGTGGGGATTCTATCTCGATTCAACCTGCACAAAGATACACGATGATGACAGTGTAATCGAACAAGATACAGCATTCTATATTCTCTATTGCAGTTTCGGTTCAAAATTTATTGTTTTCGATTATGAAAATAAAAAGTATTATTGCTACATTGAAGATACAACTGCAAAATTGACTGCCGACACGTTTGCAGTTTCGGCATATAGCAAAACAATTGATTCTTCAAAACTCAAATACTATTCCGACAAAGAAATGACGCAAGAGATTGAACTTGTCGGTAAGTCATACGATGAACTTACAGTGGAATCCGATGGTCCCATCCCCTATGCAATGAAGGAAATCTATGTTAAGGTTTCCTAATGATGTAAAAAAACATACATTTGGAGGAGAACTATGAAAAAACATCCATTCCTTATTATGACGTTATGCTTTACATACGTTATAGTACTTTTGTTAGTTTCCGTTTGCTGCTTTCATGATGAAATAACTTATGCATGCAACAATTCATCATATGTTGACTCTTGCAATGGAATAACAGAACTTGATGATCCCTTGGATTTGATTCAGCCATGCGCCAGCACTGATAGTGAACTAAACTTTCCAAATCAATATTTTAGGAATTTGACTTACCATGGAATAAATAAGCGAGGCACTTGCGCATATGTTGCAATTGGTATGTTTCTTTCTTATTACGATACGTACTGGAACGATAGCATTATCCTTGATAGATATGATAGAACGGCTTGCGTATCAAGCACTGAATACTTAGGATACGGTCTCTCACCTGGAATAAACGACCCGTTATCAAGCAATAACTCAGTATACAGCAGTGACCGAAACTATAAAACATATATGTATGCACAAACAAATACCAACCTGCACGCATATTTGCTGTCGTTGGGCGATTCTATGGGATATGTCGACAATGGCACGACTGGTAGTTTTGGATTGACTTGGCCTGAAACATATAATGTACTAAACAAGTATCTTGAAAATTATCCTGCCGCAAATTCTGAAAACTTTTTTTACACCTATGTAAATCACGTAACTGACTATAATACATATTCCGCTAGCATGTTGCAGAATATAAAAACATATGTAAAACTCGGGCAGGTGGTAATTATAAGCCTTGAAGGACATTACACCAATTCTCAAAATGACAGAGCAGGGCATGTTATAATCGCATATGATTATGATGAGGACACCGATACATTATATGGTCATTTTGGATTAGGCGAAAGATATAATCATTGGCCCGTACTTGGTGAAATGAATGCTTACACATTTACGCACATAAAGGGATTCCTTGTTGCAAGTCCGTATGAAAGCGCACATGCACATTCAAACAATTATGTCCTTGCTTCAGGACAAACAGTCTGCGCTTGCCAATTGAGTAGTCACGAACACAGATATAAATATGAAAAAACAAACACAACACTGCATAGGAGATATTGTTATTGCGGCGATTCTTCATATCAAGCACATATCTTTTCAGGTTCATCGGGCAGATATGTATTCTGTGGACAGTGCAACTATAGGAAATTAAACGATGGCGGGATCATTGATATTCCAAATCCCTGTTCAACACCCGAAATCCTTGAGGATATGGAATCAATAAAAGACAAAATCGGGAAAAATCAATATCTTATGAGTGCATAAAATCGGTTAAATATAACGACAGAGGCAAGCGTTTTGCTTGCCTCTGTCGTTTTGTTTCGTTTTTATTTTTTTTTCAGTCTTTGCGGCTCTTTTGGATTTGCAAGGACAACAGTGCGAGCGAGGACGCAAGGTCTTCGTTTTTGAGCGCAATGTCGGAAGGAATGTTGAGATGCACGGACGCAAAGTTCCATATCGCCTTTATGCCCGCGCTCACCATTCTGTCGGCGACCTCTTGCGCCGCATAGGACGGCACGGTTATGATGCCGATTTGGATGTTGAATCTCTCGACGATTTCTTTGAGTTTTGCAATGTCGTACACGGGTTTGCCGTTGATTTTGGTGTTTATTATTCTGTCGTTGTTGTCGAATGCCGCCACGATATTCAAGCCGTAGTTATCGAATCCGCCGTATCCCAAAAACGCTTTGCCGAGTCCGCCCACGCCCGCCAAAATCGCGTCGTGAGTGTTGTTGTAGCCGAGAAAACTTTCAAGGTCGGCAATGATTTCCTTTGTGACATAGCCCATTTTTGGCTTGCCTGCCACGCTCGATACAAGCGCGATATCCTTCCTCACCTGTACGGGGTTGAGGTTGAGTCCGTTTGCGATAGTGGTGCTCGAAACGGTTGCAACGTTGAGTTTGTCAAGTTGATACAAATATTTAAGGTAAGACGGCAATCTGTTGAGAGTCGCCTTCGAAATCTCTTTGTTATCTTTTGTCATATTGCATACCTCTTTGGTTTTATCGATAAAAATATAATTCTTATCATATCGAATTGTCAAGAATATATCGATATTTCATCGTAAATCGATAATTTTTACCGGAAAACGGGCAAAAAAATATGCAATCGATAATTCTCGATTACATACTCGCAATATTGTCCGCAACGTTATTTCGACATATCGTCGTTTGCGTCGTTTTCTTCCTCATCTTTCGATAAATCGATATTTTTCGGCTCGCATTCGGTTTGGCTGTTTTCGTTCAAAACATCGCCGCTTTGCGAGTTGTCGTTTGAGGGAGAATCCGCAGCGCTTTGGTTTTCGCCCGACGCATCGCCGCATTGTGCGCTGCCGTTTGAATCGGAATCCGCAGCATTTGTTTTGTCGTCGGCGCGTTTTGCCTTGCTTCTCGGCTCGCCGTACTTTGCGCTTTTCCCTTTTTTCTTTATGACGACAATCACAATGACAAGTCCGACAATAACTATGCAAAGCGGTTCAAGCACGGTGAGGAGAATGATTTTTACAACGATATCGCCCGCTGCGTAGCCGCGCCTCTGAGGCGACTGACTTTTGCAAAGAGAAAACTGCAGTTCACGGCTCGGGAGCGTATCGCTGTGCCAAGTGTAGCCGCCTTCGATTTTCTCGAAGCCTTCGGAAGCGTCGAAGAGATAGTAATTTGTGTTTATCGTGACGTTGAGATTTGCAAAACTCTTCCAAGTGGATGCCGGCGATACAAAATAATTGAAAATGTAAACAGAAGGCGAATACATCTCGTTTACGGCGGGATAAAGTGGCGCAACAACCTCGTTCACAAGCGTTTGCAACGGTTCGAACGTCATATCGTATTCAAACCAGCAATACAAGTTTCTGTAGACGTTGAAATTATAACCTTGCGCAATTTGCGGATACCCTTTTTTAAGGCTTGCATAGACCGCGTTGTACCAATCGACTTTGTTCACGCCGTAGCTTTCGTCATAGTATTGATAGACAAGGTCGCCGAACGTAAGTTCCTGTTTGCTCAAAAGTTTGAGCGAGCCGTTGACTCTGCTCGTCCTCTCGTAGTCCGAGAAAAATTCCGCTCTTTCGGCAAAATCGATTTCCTCGCCTATCGAATAGAAAATATATTCGTTGTCGCTCACCCAAAAGCCTATACTTTCCGCGCCGTCAAAGTTTTGCCAATACTTAGTGTAGGAGCGTTCGCAAACAACTTTGCGAGAGTCGACTCCCCCGAAGTACATTTTGCAGAAGGAGTCGCTTGCCGTGCAGGCGTAAACATACTTGTACACAACGTTTTCGGGCTTGTAGAACTCATCGGAAATAATCTCATCTTTGAAGTATTTCAACTCGTCCCCGACCGAAAAAGTGCTGCCCTGAAGTCTGTAGGAATAGCGAAGATTGCTCGTTATGGTTTCATCGTTGACTTTGACGCCGTATTTTGAAAATTCATCGTTAGTTTGTATAATATTGCTCAAAAAATCAATAGGGAAAACAACGTTCGTTTTTGCCGTAGTATCGCTCGTGTTTGTGAAAGTATACTGGGCGCTGACCGACCCTATCTGAAGTCCGCTTGCGTTGTTGTCGTCAAATTGAATATCGAACGTCAAGTCCTCTTTTTCCACGATGACAGGGCTGTCTTTTGTGGTGAGGACAACGCCTGCCGAGTCGCGCCCTTCATAGTAGCGCATAGCGGAATTAGCCTCGCAAACGGAAGTCGGCAAGAGCGCAAATGAACAAAACACTGCGGCAAAAATCACCGCCGAAACAAGCGTTGCAATCGTTACGTTTTTGAAAATCGAACTTACTTGTTTTTTCATATTCGTGCCTTTAACCTCCGTTTTAGGTTTATAAACGTCGCATTTTGCGATTTTTCGCAATTATATCGTTTATTTATCGTTTACGGTTATTGCTTCACCGTTATGTCTTTCACTTGAAAGGTTATCGCCTTTTTAAGTTCGGAAAGAGTGGTTTCGATTTGAAAGCCTATGCGACCTCCCGAAAAGAAAATCCTGTCGACGTTTTGCGCGCTTTCGTCAAACGTAGTCTTGAAAAACTTTTTCATTCCCACAGGCGAACATCCGCCGTGAACGTAGCCCGTGAGCGGAAGCAAGTCCTTCGATTTGACCATTTCCACGCTTTTTTCGCCAACGCACGCCGCCGCCTTTTTCAAGTCGAGTTCGCTTGCGACAGGCACTACGAAAACGTAGTGTTCGAGGCTTTTGCCCACAGTCACGAGAGTCTTGAAAACGAGGCTTTCATCCACGCCCAAAAGGGTTGCCGCTTCAACGCCGCTCACCGCTTCGGTTATGCCGAGCGTATGCTCTTTGTAGGCGACTTTCTTTTGGTCGAGTATGCGCATAGCGTTGGTTTTTTCGAGTTTCTCTTTTGCCATATTATCTTATTCTTCCTCGCCGAGTTGCTCGTCCACTTTGAGCATTATCGCACATTCGATACGCTTTTTGAAGAGATCGCAACCGTACTTGTAAACGCCGTTCACATCCCCCGTTGCGTTGTATGCGTTCGCCGCGCAACCGCCCGAGCAATACAGCCTTGCCCAACACTCGTCGCACTCTTTTCTCGAATACGCATTGCACTTTTTGAACTTGGATTGAATTTCCGTATTGGTTACGCCCTTCCATATGTCGCCCATAAGGTACTCTTTGTTGCCCACAAACTGATGGCAAGGATAGAGTTCTCCCGCAGGCGTTACGGCGAGATATTCCGTGCCGCTTCCGCAGCCCGATATGCGCTTGTATATGCACGGACCGCCTTCGAGGTTGAGCATATAGTGATAGAACGTGAAGGGTTTGCCCTGTTTTCTTCTTTCAATCATCATATCGGCAAGTTTTTCGTACTCCTTGAAGATGACTTTTTTGTCGTCCTCATCGAGCGCGTACTTATCGGTGGGCGGACACACGACGGGTTCCATACTCAACTCGTCGAATCCGAGATCGAGCATGGTTTGAATATCCTTCGTGAAATCGGGATTTCTGTGCGTAAACGTGCCGCGCATATAGTAGTTTTTTCCGCCTCTCGCTTTGACGAATTTTTGGAATTTCGGCACGATTATGTCGTAACTTCCCACGCCGCCTATCGTGTGTCTGAAATGGTCGTTAATCTCTTTTCTGCCGTCGAGGGACAAAACGACGTTGTCCATTTCCTTGTTTGCAAATTCGATTACGTCGTCGTCTACGAGCATGCCGTTTGTCGTGAGCGTAAAACGGAAGTTTTTGCCGTGCTCTTTCTCTATGGAGCGAGCGTATGCCACGAGGTCTTTGACAACTTGCCGGTTCATAAGCGGTTCGCCGCCGAAGAAGTCCACTTCGAGATTGCGGCGCGTTCCGCTGTTTTCGACGAGAAAATCGAGAGCGCGTTTGCCCACTTCGTACGACATAAGCGCGCGCTCGCCGTGATATTTGCCTTGCGAGGCGAAGCAGTATTCGCAGTTGAGGTTGCAAGTGTGCGCAACGTGCAAGCACATCGCTTTAAGCACAGTATTGCGCTTTGCAAGAATGTCGACGTCGGGTTTGAACGTATCTTGAGAAAAGAGTTTGCCCTGCGCCTTCAATTCCTCCACATCGTCTATGCACTCGATTACGTCCTGCTCGCAAATGCCTTGATCTTCGTATTTTGCAACGATATCTTTGACGATTTGTTCTCTGCTCTCGCTCTCATATGCGTTTATGACGTCATATGCCACGTTATCCACGCTATGCACGCTTCCGCTTGCCGTGTCAAGCACGATATTGTATCCGTTAAGTTTGAAAGATTGAATCATTTGTATTATCTCTAGCGTTGCTTATCGATGTAAAATCGAAACGTCGCAACGCTTACGTTTTTACACAAAAAACGCATAGGACAGCCTATGCGATCTTTGCGAATAAGTTGTGATTTTGCCAAAAATTACTTTGCAGCCTTTTCGCACTTTTGGTTTGCAACGCCGCAGGAAGTTTTGCAAGCAGATTGGCAAGAGGTTTGGCATTCGCCGCAGCCGCCGTTCTTTTTGCTCTCGTTGAGATCGCGCGTTTTCAAAGTTGTGATTCTTTTCATTGTTTACGACTCCTTCTGTTGATATATAGTATTATATTGTTTTGTATTGGCTTTGTCAAGAACTTAACACATTTCCCCATTCCTCACGTGTTTGGACTTCGGCGTTTGCGAGGCAATCCGCCTCGTTCGCTTTGGCTACAACACATTCACTGAATGTGTTGTTTAACGCGTCGCGCGCCGTTCAAATTTACCGCTTGCGCACGAAGTGCGCTGCACCAAGCAGATAATTTGGCGAAATTGCGGTTTGAGTTCTTATCCGTGCTTGAACTGATAGCACAAATTCTCTGCGCGGTTAGTGCGTGCTTTGCACGCAAGCGGAATTTGAATCGGGTGTGGGTGTCCCACCCAATCGTCATTCAGAGCGATAGCGTAGGAATCCAGCGTAGCGAAATGCGGCTGTCGCCTTGACCTACACGTTGCGACTTATGTCGCGCCTCGCAATGACGAAAGGGGTGGGACACCCACACCCGAATAGATATTCAAATATTCCTCAACCCAAACGTAGTTTGGATATCATCGTGCAATATGCACGATATCGTCACAAAGTGATATCATCGCCACAAGCGATATCATTCACTGCGTGAGGAAAGGGGAAAATTAAATTTATTTTTTTTATAATTTTGCAACATAAAGGCATGCAGGAAACTCTCTCTTTTCGCTCGATACGCTTACGCCGCTTTCGTACATCAAAGTGAGGTTTTTTATGTCTTCCTGACACACCTCTTCGCCTTTGACGATGACGGGCGAGCCGGGCGGATACGCCCATACGTTTTCAAGGCTCACTCTGCCAGCCGATTTGTCAAAATCGACGTATTCGCCATTTAAAGTGCGCGTTTGATACGGTTCAAACGCCTTTTTAGGCAATGACGGCAAAACCGTCGTAGTCAAACCGTTGCGAGAAACAAGCGTGTCGTCGATTGCAAACAACGCGCTTTCGAGGGCGGAAAAATTCTCTTTGGTATCCCCTGCGCCGCTCATTGCGATTGCGTAGTTTACGCTTGCCATTTCAAGTTCTATGTCGTATGCGTTTCGCAAAACCTTTTTGAGTTCCACGCCGCTTATTGCGCCGCCCGTGCATAGCACGACAAATTTCGACTTGTCGTATGCAAAGATTCGCGAATCTTTTTTGGGTTGGAAAATCAAAAGTTTGTCGAGCCTTTCAAGCGACTTTTTGCACTCGTCGATGTTCTTGCTCCACTCGGACAGCAATTTCGCGCCGTCGTTTTTTAACGTTCTCACGCAACCGTCGATGGAAGCCATAAGGACGTACGAGGGCGAACTTGATTGGAATATCGCAAGATTGCGGTCGAGTTCGGTTGCGTCCATTCTATCCGAGCAAACGCATAAAAGCGCGGTTTGCGTGAGAGAGGGCAACGTCTTGTGCAAACTGTTCACCACTATGTCCGCGCCGAGACTTCTCGCGCTTTCGCCGAACTTTTTGCAAAGTCCCGTATGTGCGCCGTGCGCCTCGTCGACGAACAAAATCGCGCCGTGTTTGCGGCATATATCCGCGATTGATTTTACGTCGCTGACAATCCCCTCGTACGTTGGCGAAGTTATCACCACGAGTTTTATGTCGAGATTTTGCTCGAACGCTTTTTTCACGTCGCAAGGAAAGACCGAGCCGTAAAAGCCGTATTCCTCGAAATAGGACGGCATAACGTAGACGGGAATCAATCCGAACACTTCCACCGCGTTGTACACGGACTTGTGGCAGTTGCGAGCAATCAAAACCTTGTCGCCTGCGTTGCACACCGTGCGAATCGCCGCCAGAACGCCGCCCGTGCTCCCGTTCACCAAAAATCTTGCGTGCTTTGCGCCGAACACCTCCGCCGCAAGTTTTTCGGACTGCAATATGATTCCGTTTGCGTCGTTGAGATTGTCGAAGCCTTCTATCTCGGTTATGTCGATTTTTTGCGCGCCGTTTAGAAAATCGAAATCCGCGCGTTTATGCCCCGGCATATGGAAAGGCAGGATTTTGTTTTTGTCGTGCTCGCAAAGCAACTCGGCAAGGCTCGCCTCGTCGTGCTTTTTCGTATCGGAAGCGCAAAACTCTTTGCGAAAACCCGAAAATATGCCTCTTTTTTCCGTATTTTTGTCTTTCATAATTCGATTATATCATTATAGATAAAAAATTGCTATGGAAATTATTTTATATATATGCTATAATGTGTGCGTTTGAAAAAAAACGCGAGCGCTTTGCAAAAACGGCGCAACGAGGTCGGTATGAAACGCAAATTTACAATCTTATCCGCAATATTAATCGTCGCTCTGACGGCGTGCTGTCTTTTTGCGTGCAACGATGAGGGCGATTCGCCTGCAAACGTCGATTATCAATCGGACAATTCGTTTTTTGTCAAAACCACCGAATCGGAAACCGCCCTCACGTTCGAACCTATTCTCGACCCCGTGTACAGCGAAAGCGGATTGACCTACAAAAAAGTCGATTATCGCTTCGGCGTAATCTTTTACGTCGGCACGGCAATCGAGCCTAAATATTACGAATATCTCGGCAATGCGCTCGCAAAGCAAGGTTATCTCGTCGTTATGCCCAAAGTTACGCTCAATATGACATACGCCTACTACAAGGCGCAAGAAGAAGCGTTTTCTGCATATCCGAACGTAAAATTCTTTGTTGCGGGACACTCGCAAGGCGGTGGCGCGGCAGTGCGCAGAGCAAGCGAAAACGCAGATACCGTCGCAGGCGCGATATTGCTTTCGCCGCTTTGTTACAGACACAAACTTCTCGATGCCGACGGCAAGCCCGTCAAAGACGAGGAAAGCGGCGTTGACAAATACATAGTCGACAACCTCAAAGACGTTGACGTTGCGACTTTGCTCATCGAAGCGGAACAAGACCGCGTTTTGACCGACGAAATGAAAGCAGACGCAAAGTCGAGGCTCAAAGAGGGTTACATCCACAAAGTCATATCCCCTGCCGCTCATATGAGTTTCAGCACTATGGACAACGACGAAATTCTCAAATCTTTCAACGGCGACGGCGACGGCATAACCGAAGAGCAAAAGCAATCCCAGCGCACTCAAACGGTTGAGTATATCCTCGATTTCGTGAAAGGTTTGTCAAAGTAAAACGCTATAAATCGTTGAATAAGCATTAAAAAAGACGCAAGATTGCGTCTTTTTTGGTATCGTTTTACGTTGTGTATTTCGGGTGTGGGCAACGCCCACACGCAATTATTGATTATTAATTTTGCCGTCAACGGTTGACTCTCACTACGTCGATTCCCGTATCTCGCACATATACCTCGTTGAGCAGAGAGTTAGGAACGCCGTCGATTTCGCTTTCGCTTTTTTGCGTGTTGGCAAGTTGCGCGATATAGGACATAACCGCAACCAACATCATATTCGGGAAAGGAATCATCGTGCCCGTGTCTATCATAGAATAGCCCTCGAAGCCGAGCCACGCGACAAACACGAAAAAGGCAAATTTGCAATTCTTTTTCATTCCCTTAAACACGATTCCGAAGCGGACGATATAGTAATAGACATATGCGGCGATACCGACGATACCCATACAGCCGAGCACTTGGAAAAGCGTCGAATGGAACCAGTATTGGCTCATATTTTCCGAATGGAACTGACCGTCGCGAGTGCCGATAAAGCCCATACCCGCGCCGAAAATCGGGTGCTTCACAAACTGTTCCCACGCCTCTTTGTAAAGGTCGAATCTGCCCGACGTTACGTCGCCGTTTCCGCCAGATTCGATTCTGTCAACGAGGCTCGAAACAATGCCTTTGACAAGGTCGAGTTTGACGAGGCAAATCACAAGCGCGGCAAGGATTGCAACGCCCCATACCGACGCTTGCGTTTTGCGGTTTGGTGCTTTCAAAATCGAGAAAACTACGCCGAATACCGCCGCAATCGCGCCGAACAGTATACCGCCTCTTGACAAAGTCATGACGAGGCAGGCGTATTGGAACAATGCCATAACGATGTATGCCCAGCCTCTTCTCGTCCTTGTGGACAAATACATTGCCATAGGCGCGGAAAAAAGCAAGAATGTTGCGACATTGTTGCGGTTGCCCCAACCTAAATCCCAGTACCATTTCGACCAGTCTTGCGAACTTATGTCGAGGCGGGATATATGCACAATCATCTCTATGCACACGGCAAAGCCTATCCACATAACGACCTTTGCAAAATACTTTGCATAGTCTCTTTTTTCGTCGATTTTGACAAAGTTTGCAAAGAGCAGGTACACGGCAAGCACGCCTATGCCGAGCGCGATTACGTTGGGAAGCGCGGTGAGATAATTCTTTGCCGCGATAGTTCCTACGCCTCCGAGCAAGAGCGCGGCGCTGACTGCAATTTGCGGAAAAAACATTTTTCCGAGCATAAAATGCTGTTTATCTTTGACTTTTGCGACGGTGTTTCTGATCACAAAAACCAAAATTGCGACGGCAAGCAGAATGAGCGTCGGCCAAAGATAAACGAATCTGCTCACTTCGATGTATTGTTCGCCTTCGACTTTAAAAATCATAAGCATTGCGCCGAAAGCGTTGACCGAAAGCGGCAAAAGGTCGTCCGAAAACACCAAAACTGCGCACGACACGAGAATGATCGTGACAAAACCGAACGTTGCGTTTTGCCAAATCCATGCCGCCACGACTATTGCCAGAACGAGCAAAATATACAAATCGGTGTACGCAAACTTGCGTATGCCCTCTTGCGCAAACAAAAATGCGCGTTTAAGTTTTTTTGAATCTTCTCTCATCAAA
The DNA here is from genome assembly GCA_963593735.1 of Phascolarctobacterium succinatutens. Taxonomy (GTDB): domain Bacteria; phylum Bacillota; class Clostridia; order Christensenellales; family CAG-917; genus CAG-475. The sequence continues at coordinate 1,338 of CAVBBF010000033.1, read as the reverse complement.
TGTTTGTGCGCAAGGAGCGAATTCAAACTCCGTATCGCACCGCCAAAAGGCGTTTCCTTTTATTTTTTTCAAAAACCGCAGTTTTGCGGATTTTGCTTAATTTGGCATTGCAATATGCCAAATTGCAACGACAGCGAACGATATCACCGTTCGCTGCTCCGTCTGTCAGTCGATATTTATAACGATTTTGCTGTATTGATAGGGGTATTTGACGCAATTTTCGACGACTTGCGGCACTTCGCCGAAGTTTGCCGCCGCGCTGATGATTCCGTCCGTTTTTACAACCTTGTTTGCAAGCAGGTTGATTGCCGACGACATACAGCCGTCGCCGTTGCATATGCCCTTGATTTTGAGTTGTTTTTTGAGAATGGGATATGCGTCGATTGCGTGTTTTGCGCGCGTTGCGTAACCTGCGAGAACAACGTCACCCTCGTTTTTGACAAGGCGGATTGCCGAATTGATATCCACGCTTTCGCCTGCGAAAATCGCCGCTTCGCTCATTCTGCCGCCCGTGATTTCTTCCACTCTGCGTTCGAGATTGTCGTAGGTGGGATTGAGCGTGTAGCATACGCCCCATTTTTGAGCAAGGGCGAGTTTTTCAGAATCGAGGTCGATGAGAATTGGCACGAACTGATAATAACTTGCGATTTGCGAAATTATGAGTCCGAGCGTACTTGCGCCCAAAACCACGATATAGTCGCCTTTTTCGAGGTCGAGAGCCTCAAAAACGTTGTCGCCCATTGCGATGTACTCGGCAAAGAGCGCCTCTTCGTCGCTTACGCCGTCGGGAAGCGCAAAAACGTTTTCGTAAGGAACGCAAACGAAATCGCGAAGCAAGCCGTCAACGTCCACGCCCATGGTTTTGACCACTTCAACGCCGTGCTGTTGCGCTTTGACATAGGGGCTGACAACCACGCGCGAGCCGAGTTTGAGTCCGCTGTCCTCGTCGGATTCCGAAACGTAAGCGACTGCCGAGTGACCCGGTGTGACCGCAGCGTTTTTCGAGAGCGCGGCAAAACTTGACATATCCTGCGAGGATACGGCGACTTTGGACAATTTGAGTTTGACTTGTCCGTCTTCTCTGGCGTTTACGTTCTCGACAAGAACAACGCCTTCATCTTTGTTTATATGCCATTGTTTCATAACTTGTATTATTATAACATATTACTCGTTTTATTGCAATGTAAATAATCCATTCTTTCGCTCTCTACAAAAGTATAGTGCGTGTACCTTAAAATCACACGTCACCCCTTCCCTTCGGGCTTTCCCCTATTGCTCAAACAAACGTCATTTCTCTGTCAGATTACACATCGTTCGCAAGAGATGGTAGGACGCGAT
>CAVBBF010000032.1:0-20836 GCA_963593735.1 Phascolarctobacterium succinatutens | reverse complement strand
ACACTAACGTGTATTGATCGGTAGATAGAATTACCCGCGCTCACGCGCGCGTAAAGCACAACGACGGGAGAATGATTGTTGTTTTTTATTTTTGAGATTTTTCTCTTAAAATGAAACGAGTTGAAAAATGTTAAACATTGTGGTATAATGGCGGTACTTTCTCGACGGAGGAAAAATATATGAGAGGTATGAGATTTACCGCTAACCAGAAAAAGCGCGCACTTAAATTATGGCTTGTAGACAAGAAAGATATTACGAAAGTTGCATATCTGACAAAATGCGACGAGCGGACTTTGTGGCGTTGGAAATCAAAATACGACGGAACGCTGGAAAGCCTCGAAAATGGCTCGACCGTTCCGCATACGCCAAACCCGAAATCGCATACCGAAAGCGAAATCGAGCAGATAAAGAAAATCTTCGAGGAACACCCCGATATAAGTTACGCAGAGGCTTATGGCGTTCTTCGGACTGAATTTGCCTATTCGAGAACTTATTTCGGTTTTTGGCGTTTTGTTTCTAAAAACGGAATACGACAGCCGAAATCGATAGTGCAAAGGTATATCGAACAACCGTACAATACGCCTGAAATGTTCGGCATAAAAGTGCAAATGGACGTGAAAGTTGTTCCGAAAGAATGTAAAACGGGCGAATTTAAGCACGAGAAAGATTTTCAGTACACAATGATTGACGAGGCTACTCGCGAAAGGTTTATTTATCCTTACAAGGAGCAGAGTACATTTTCGACCGTTGATTTTGTAAAAAGAGCATTCGTATATTTCGGGTATCTGCCCGCAATCGTTCAGACAGACAATGGAACAGAGTTTACCCCACCGAAGAACGCAAAAGAAACAACGATAAACGCGGTAGACCAATTTTTAATGAAGTACAACATTGAGCATAAACTAATCAAGCCGTACACGCCGCGACACAACGGAAAAGTGGAACGCTCGCATAGAACAGACCAAGAGTGTTTTTACGACCACTTACAATATTCTACGTTCGAGGAACTGAAAGAAAAAATGGCTGATTGGCTCAACCGCTATAATAATCGTCCGCACTCTTCGCTTAGAAATCGCGAGGGAAAGCGCGTCTGGCTCACACCGCTGCAAAAGCGTGCCGAACTTATGGAAGATTATAAGAAAAACGGGTTTAAGGACGAAAACGATAAGGAAATTAAAATTCGTTTTCTTAAAAAGTCGGCATAACCGCTGCAACTGAATATAGAAACTAACTCCACGGCGGTGGAGTGTTTTGTCGTAGGCTTTTAAGCGATACGTTTGACTTTTTTCTGCGGAAAAGGTATAATTAAGAGGCTTAAAGGCTTTTTTTATTGCTTTTTTTCGGTGCTTTTGGCACTTTCTAAAAAAAATTTCAAAAATTTTCTAAAAACTACTGAAAAATGTTTGACAAATCACAGTAACCTCTGTATGCGTCCTTGACTTCGCTTGCGCTCTTGCAGAAAGCGGGCGGATCGAGTATGACAAGATCGAATTTTTCGCCGTCGTTTTTGTATGTTCTAAGCACCTCGAATACGTCGCCGCACTTGGTGGTGATGTTGGTTATTCCGTTGAGGCGTGCGTTCTCGTTCACGTTGTCGAGAGCGGTTTTGGAGATGTCGCAAGATATGACTTCGTCTGCTGTGAGCGCGCAATTGACGGAAAATCCGCCGCTGTTGCAGAAGCAATCCAAAACTCTGCCTTTTGCGTATCTGCGAGTTGCGAATCTGTTTTCTTTTTGGTCGAGAAAGTATCCCGTTTTTTGTCCGTTTTTCACGTCTACGGACATTTTCAAGCCGTTTTCGGTGACGACGATTTTGTCTGGAACTTCGCCGTAAATCACGCCCGTGCGCTCGTCAAGTCCCTCTTTAGAGCGTACTGCAACGTCGCTGCGTTCATATATGCCTTTTGGGTTGAAAATTCCCACGAGACAATTGACGATTTTGTCCTTTTGCTTGTCTACGCCGAGGGAAAGGAATTGGCAGACGAGATAGTCCGAATATTTGTCCACGATGAGCGCAGGCAGGTTGTCCGCTTCAGCAAAAACAACGCGATAGCAATCGTCGTAGCCGAGTGCGGTGCGGCAATCGTTTGCGGTTTTTATGCGTTTAGAATACAGATTTTCGTCGTCGGTTTGGCTTTCGTCGCGAATGAAAATCCGCACGAGAATCTTTGAAAGGTGGTTTATATATCCTTTGCCGACAAACTTTCCCTCGTGCGTGCGCACACTCGCGAGCGACCCGTTTTTATCCTTGCCTTCTATGCGCGCAACTTCGTTTGCGTACACCCAACTGTGACCTTGAAGCACGCGTTTTTCTTCGCCTTTTTTGAGATATACCGTGTATGGCATAAAATACCTCGTGATAGTGATGTGACAATTATAGTTTCAAAGCGGTGAAAAGTCAATCGCCTTCAACGCCTCTTCGGCGATGTTGCGCGATAAAACGAATACTGCATTTTTCTACACATTTTTGCAAATTTGCGTATTGACGAATCCAAGCAAATGATTGATAATAAATATGTGGATAAGCGAGCGGTTTTCCGCTCGGAAGGAGAGTTTTATGAACACGATTATCACAATATCGAGGCAATACGGCAGCGGCGGAAGATTTGTCGGCAAATTGCTTGCAGAAGAACTCAATATTCCGTTCTATGACAAAGAAATTATCGCTATGGCTTCCGAAGATTCGGGCTTTGCGCAAGAGTTTATCAAGGAAAACGAGCAGAAAATGAAAGGCATATCCTCGTTTGCGTTCACGTCGGGGATGTGGGGCGGAAACCTTGTCAACAACTTCGAGAACATCGAATCCAAAATCTACGCTTGCGAGGCTGACGCAATCGAAAAAATCGCTAAAAACGGCGCATGCGTTATAGTGGGGCGTTGCGCAGACTACGTTCTCAAAGACAAATATAAATGCCTCAACGTGTTTATTCACGCCGATATGCCGTCAAGGGTGGAAAGGGTCATCAATGTGTTCCGCCGCACCGACGACGCAAAGAAAGCAGAAAGACTCATCAAGGAAAACGACCGCGTGAGAGCAAGACACTATCGCTATTATACGGATGGCGAGTGGGGTGACGCAAGCAATTATCACATCACGCTTAATACGTCTGCGATAGGAGTGGAAAACTGTGCCAAAATCTTGAAAGAAGCCTATTTGAGATTCGACGAACAAGAATAACGAAACGCCCGACAATGTCGGGAAAAGGATTATATGTACAAAACGATAAGAATCGATGAACTCGACAATCCCTCGCAATACAAGTGGTTCAGGACTTTTGCAAATCCTTGCTACGGAATGAACGTCAAAGTCGATGTCGGCGAAGTGGTGAAAGCGTCCAAAGCAAACGGCACGAGCTTTTTTGCCAACACGCTTTATCTTGTGACCAAAGCGCTCAATTCCGTACCCGAAATGCGTATGCGCGAGGTGAGAGGCGAAATCCGTCTTTACGATGTCATCAACCCGACTTTCACCGTTATGACGGATTCGGGCAAATTTGCCAACGCAGGCTTCAAAATGATTGAGGACTACAAGGACTTTTACGAGCAAACTCGCAAAATCATCGACGAAAAAAAAGCGCAAACCGAGTTCGACGACGAGTACAACGATTCGAGCGATTACGACGATTATTACATCACTTGTTTGCCGTGGTTGAGCATAGAATCGTTCACTCATCCGCTTCCCGACAACAACGTAGAATCGTCCTCTTGTCCGAGAATCGCGTGGGATAAGTACCGCATAGAAAACGGCAAATACGTTATGGTTTTAAACGTCACCGTCAATCATTGCTTCGTAGACGGCAGGCGACTTGCAAACGTTTTCGAAGCGGTGCAACGCAACTTCGACAACGCCGAAAACTTGTTGAAGTGAAACGAAAAAGCACTCTTTTCCAATAAAAACGCCGTAAAATGAAGTACACCCCAAAAGTTGGACAAAAATGTAAAACTTTTGGGGTGCGCTTCAAGCTGGTGGATTTTTATTCTTCGCTTTTTTATGCAAAAAACAAGCATTTTTTAACGGTTTTTCGCGGGTTTTTCAACGCCATTTTCGCGCGTTTTTCAACGCAAGGCGTTTCGTTTTATGCAAAATCTTGACGTTGTTTTACGGTTTTTTACGCCGCTTTTTCATTGATTTTTTCCGCCGAATCCGATTTGAACATCAGCGCGATTCCGTCCAAAATCGCCACCGCGCCGAGTACGATAAACACTGCGTCAATCATATACCATTTTGCCACTATAAACAAAATGCCGACAATAAGCGTAACGATTGGATTCAGCAAAATAAACACTTTATCCCTCGCATTTGCACGATTAAACATCGATATTTGTGTGACAAGCGAGTATATTGCATAAACGCACAGCACGATTCCGAGCACCAACAGCGCAACGTCGACGATTGTCCAACCGCAGGTTATGACAACCGCGCCGAGGGCGATTTCGATGCCGCCGACAACCCATTTTTTGCACACGAGATTCAGCGCGCCTGCCATTGCCGCAAGCACGCCGACAACCGTTAGCATCGCACTCACGAACGACGAGCGCAACACGCAAAACAGCACGCCCGTCGCAATCAATGCCACGCCGTACACGATATTCAGATTTTTGATTTGCAAATTGTTTTTGTCTTTCATTGTCCACCTCTTTTGGGATGCCTCTTCCTATCAATAATAGTATTGTCAGCACACTCGAAATAATGCGCACCGATAAAAATTCGCCTATAAAAACTGTGTTTTTTGCCGATAACGATTGAATACGTCGTAGATAACGATGCGGTGCGTTGGCGATAAAGGGGCGGTGCTCCAAAGACGAAAGTGCGATACGGTTGGTTATCGTATACGAAAATGATTTGCTTTTATTGCGGAAGGGTTTGCTTCTTGCGATAAAAAAAATTTTTCTTTGGTTGTAGGACCGACAGAGTGGTAGAAAATGTCGAACAAATGTTTGATTTTGAGTGGTTTTATTAAAAAATCTACGTCGCAAAATGTGTCAAATATAGCGTCGTAAAATTACGTTTTTACAATCCAATTTTTCAAAAGAATTTAAAAACCTACTGTTTAGAGGATGTTTTGACGCTCGTTGAAGCCGCGCTCAAAAAGATGTCGGTCATTAGTTCGACAAAATTCGACTTCCGTTAAAAGTTTTTAATGATTTTCAAAATGGGCATTGTTTTTTATTTCGAAATATGTTAGCATAACTTTGAAGCACAAACGAAAGCCTCGTACATAACATATATGTGCGATGGCCTTCCGTCGGCTTGCAAAAGAGAATCGTGCTTGCATGGTTAGAGGGAAGTATTGATGTTATACAATGCTCAAAAAGCGAATGTTTTGAAAGGTGCTCCCGCATATCTTTCCGACATTACTCTCGTTGCGGATTCGGCTGCGAGATATATATCGCTTTTATTTGCGATTGTCCGCCACGATATCGCTTGTTCCAAAACCTGTTTCGGCACCGAAAATAATACTGTTCAAAAAAACGTAATTTTACGAACATATGGCAATTCTGCCATAAAATCCGTTCAACAAATCAAAAAAGACAACCATTGCGACAAGCCACGGTCGGCTTGTCTGTTTTGCGTTGTCCGACACCGAGTATAGAAAGGGGTAAAAACCATAATGTTTGCTCAAATGATGCTTCTCAATAGTTTAGGTTCGGTCGATATCGGCTTCTTTGTGGGTTGCGCGGTTGCAATCGTGCTTGTTGTCGCCATCTATTTTCTCATTCCCGTATTCAACAAAAAGCAATATCGGGAACAGAGAGAAAATCTGAAAAAACGCGAGGAAGCATTCAAATCTCACAAAGGAGTTTCAACGGCGCAAGACGAGTCGGCTTCGGCAAACGACGGCGTTTTTGCATGCGAAAACAAACAGGATAATGCCGAATGCGAACAAAAGGATTCTCGTGACGAGATAAAAGACGGTGCCGAAGGATAATGAAAAAAGGTCTTGTCGTCGCCAACGTAATATACTATCTGTTCACATTCACTTTGGGCGTGTTGCTTGCCGTGTTTTTGCCGTATTTTATGATGTTGTACGGCGAATCGGTGAGCATAATCGAAAAGTCGCTTGACGAAAAGAACTATGCGCAGGCAATGTCGATAGTCGGCGGTTATTATGACGACGAATACGTTTTGCAACAGGATTTTCCCTCGGGCGGCGGAATCGTATTGTTCAAGGCTGCGACGCTTGTCCCCGGCGCGGACGAAGACGGCAACAGCGTGCAGGATATGCAAATGCACAAAGCCTACGCCGGCTTTGTGTACGGATTGAAAGATGTATATAGGATAAATAAAACCGAAAACAACCAAGCAATCGTCAATATCGCGGATATTTCGGGAAACGTGCATCGTGTGCAGATTCTCGACACCGATTCCGACGATAACGGCTCGAAAGATACAAACGCCACTTACGAAAAGTCGGGATTCTTTTATGTCGATTTCGATCAGGATACGCTCGGCTCGATTGCAAAGATAGAACTTGTCGATTGCGACGGCAACGTATTCGCGACAGTGGAAACGAATCTCGACTTCGGCGAGCAGTTTTTCGACGACGTAACGGAGTTTATCGCCGAATATAACGCCGATTTCAAATCGGAAAAACTCAGCGAACTCAACGACAAATTTCTTGCGAAAAACGCTCACTACAAAATCAGTTCGGACGGCGTGGTGAAGAGCAGTGCGGATAAAAAATCGGCAATCATAGTCGTTGTGTATTTTATCGGAATATACCTTATCGGCGACTCGCTGATAGGCAAGCGATATGTCATCAAATTCTTCAAGTGGCTGTTTGTCAAGGTTTTCAAGGTGAAACCGAAGCAAAAGAAGCGCAAGGCACACGAGGAAGGGTTCGGTCACGATTATTTCTGCAAACTTACGCTGACTTGTGACGTTTCGCAAGTCGAGGACTTTGACGGAAGCATACAGGTGCGGTATTCAAACGAAAGCGGCGAAGTGCAGTTTGCGCTTCTCAAAAGCAAAAATTACACCGACACTCAGCAGGTCAAAGCAGGCGAATACGTCAATCTTTGGGTTGATGTGGACAAAAACTATATAGCGCAAGACCTTCCAGACACTCTCGACGTGGAAGGATACCAAAAACAAATAACCTTTAAGTTAAAACGCGAGGAAAGAAGTATATGAAAATATCCATTCAACACTTGACCAAAGTGTTCCCGTCAAGGGAAAAGAAAGGTAAACCCGTCGTTGCGGTAAACGATATGTCCATCGAGATTCCGTCCGGGAAACTCGTCGGATTGTTGGGCCCTTCGGGATGCGGAAAATCCACGACGCTGTTTATGCTTTCGGGCTTGGAATCTCCCACGCAAGGCAACATCTATTTCGACGAGCAGGACGTTACGACGCTCGCGCCCGAAAGAAGGGGCATCGGTTTGGTGTTCCAAAATTATGCGTTGTATCCGCATATGACGGTTGCGCAGAATATTATGTTTCCTCTGCTCAATATGAGAATCCCCAAAGAGCAAGCCAAAGAAAAGGCTCTCGACGCGGCGCGATTGGTTCAAATCGAAGAGTTGATGGCGCGCAAACCGTCGGAGTTGTCGGGCGGTCAGCAACAGCGCGTCGCAATCGCTCGCGCGCTTGTCAAAATGCCGAACGTCCTCCTTTTGGACGAGCCTTTGTCCAACCTCGACGCTCGTTTGAGGCTTCAAACTCGTGAAGAAATCAAGCGTATTCAGCGCGAAACCGGTATAACTACGGTTTTCGTCACGCACGATCAGGAAGAAGCGATGTCCATTTGCGACATAATGGTGGTTATGAAACTCGGTTTGGTTCAACAAGTCGGCGAGCCGCAATCCATTTATGACAATCCCGCAAACTTGTTTGTAGCAAACTTCTTGGGAACTCCGCCTATCAATATTTTCGACGGAAAAATCGAAAACGGCAAAGTGTATATCGGCGAAGAAGCGGTTATGGACGTCGAGGCGGAAGATCAGGCGGTCAAAGTGGGTATTCGCCCCGAAGGCTTCATTTACGACGAAAACGGCGTATTGTCGCTCGACGTAGACCACATCGAAGTTATGGGGCGCGACAAATCCATCGTTTCTCGTCATTCCGCTTCCGTAAAACCGACAGTGCGCAGCATAGTCGACTCGGACGTAAAACTTCCCGAACAAGAGGGAACGTTCAAATTCAATCTCAAACCCAACAAGGTATTCTTGTTTAACGCAGAAACCGAGGAGAGGATCTAATAATGGCAAAAAAGTTTGAAAACACACCCGAACAGATTCTCGAAGAAGCCCCTGAGGTTTTGACGGAAGATTTCGAGCCGTCGGTTGACGCAGAACAAATCGTCGAAGACGAAGCCGACGTGCAAGAGAACGAAAACGTTGCGCTTGTCGGCGAAACGGACGGCGAACCTGTCGCCGAAAATTCCATTGAGAAAAAATCCAACGTTTTTGCCGAATTGGGCGTAAAAATTAAAGGGTTGTTCGGGAAAAAGAAAAATTGGCTCGAAGACGTGGAGGGAGTTGAGATTTATCCGTCCGCATACGCTTTGTCTACGGGCGAAAAAGTCAGAAGATTCTTCAAATCGCAGTCGGGCTGGCTGTTTGTCCTCCCGGCGGTGATACTTATGTGCGTGTTTACGTTCTATCCGATTGTAAATGCGTTTATTGGCGCATTCAAACAAAACTACAACGGATTGAACGGCGCATTCGACGGTTGGGGTTTTGAAAACTTCGTTCGCGTTTTGAAAGGCGATACTGGAACGGGCGGCGCAAACTTTTTGCAATGTCTTGTCAACACCGTCGTATTTACGTTGGTTTCGGTTCCGCTGTCGACGTTGCTCGCATTGCTTATTTCGGTTGCGCTTACGTCGATAAAACCGTTGCAAAAGGCGTATCAGACGGTTTTGTTCTTGCCGTATCTCACAAACGCGCTTGCGATGGGTGCGGTTTTTGCCACTTTCTTTACAATCATCGGAACGAGGAGCAACACCGAAACGGTCGGTTTGTTCAACATAGTGTTGGGCTGGTTTGGCATCGACCCTGTCGATTGGATAGGCAAAACAGGCGGTCCGCAGTGGGAACTTGGCAAGTTGTCCATTCCGTGGGCAAAATACATTGTAGTCATTATCTATGAAATTTGGTCGGGCTTGCCCTTCAAGATTTTGATTTTGTTCAGCGCTCTCCAAAGCGTAAACAAACAATATTACGACGCTGCAAAAATCGACGGCGCATCAAGACATACGATTTTGTGGAAAATCACCGCTCCCATGATTTCTCCTATGATAAGTTACCTCATCGTGACCGGCATTATGGGCGGCATGAAGCAGTACACGGCGGTTGTGGGTCTGTTTGGCGAACAAATGGGCATCGACTACGATATGGGCACCGTCGTCGGGTATATCTATCAATACATTGACAAAGGCATGACGGGCTATGCGTTTGCAGGGTCGCTTCTGCTGTTTTTGATAATTATGGTGTTTACCGTCGTCAATCGCGCCGTGAGCAAAAGGCGAGTGAAATTCTGAGAGGTGCGCTATGACTGATATGGAAAATAAAGACTTTTTGGAAAACAACGAAAATCAAACGCCCGAAGCGGAACAAACGATTGAAAATCAATCCGCACAAGTCGACGTTGACGGCAATGACGGTAAGGCGAGTGTTGTCAGCGCAAAAGATTCAATCACCGATCAGACGGTGTCCGCAGTGTCGTCCGACGCCGCGATTTTTGAAAGAAACGTCAGAAATTTCGACATAGAAACCGAAAGAAGAAAACAAAAGGTCGGCAACGTATTCAAAAACATTTTCGTGTACACGTTTTTGACGCTGTGCGCGGTGCTTGCGTTCTTGCCGTTCTACTGGATGGTCATTTCGTCGCTCAAAACCGAAATGGAGTATCGTCAATCGGTGCCGTCATTTTTCCCACACACGTTTATGTGGGTGAACTACAAGGCGGTTTTGAGCCAAACGTCCGCAAACGGATCGGGATCTTTTGTCCAGATTTTGATAAACACGTTGGTTGTCGGATTTTTCTCGACGACAATCGGCGTTATCGTGACCATAGTCACGGCATATGCGCTCGCGCGTATGAAATTCAAAGGGAAGAATATTTTGTTCGGGCTTATGCTTGCGACGATGATGATCCCGGGCGAGATGTACACAATCACAAACTATCTCACCGTTTCGGCATTGGGGTGGAGAGACACGTTCACCGTGTTGATTTTGCCCTTCCTTGTCAGCGTGTACTACATATATCTGCTGCGAAACAACTTTATGCAGATTCCCGATTCGCTGTACAAAGCGGCAAAGGTGGACGGCTTGTCGGATATGGGATATCTCGTCAAAGTTATGGTGCCGCTCACAGCGCCCACGCTCGTGTCCATCACGCTTTTGAAGTTTATCGGAACGTGGAACTCGTATATTTGGCCGAGACTTGTCAACAGCAAGGATTGGCAGATGGTCACCAACTGGGTCACGCGCGGATTTACGGATAGAATCGGCACCGTTTCGGGCGCGATTTACGGCTTGCCGGGGTTCGGCTCAGAGACGCTAACCACGCTCAAAATGGCGGCGGTTTGCATGGTTTCGCTTCCGCTGTTCATTCTCTTCGTCACTTGCCGCAAGTACATCATGCACGGCGTATCCAAGAGCGGAACGAAAGGCTGATATCCTCGCCGCTCACAGCAAAAACGAAATATCTGCCGCAAGGCAATATTAATAAGAAACAAAAAAAAGGAGAACCATTATGAAGAAGATTGTGTGTAGTTTGCTTATAGTCGCACTGTTGGCGTCATGCTGCTGCATGTTGTTTGTTGCGTGCAACAAGACTTCAACCGACTATTCGCACACCATTGTGTTCTATTCCTCGCAGGGTGACAAATTGCAACAAGCCACGCAAGTTGCAATCAACAACTTCGAGGCAAAGTATCCCGGCTGGAAGGTCGAACACGTTCAAGTCGGAGGTTACGACGATGTCAAGGAGAAAGTCATTTCCGACTTCCAAGGCAAGCAACAACCCGACTTGGCATACTGCTATGCAGACCACGTTGCTCAATATCTGCAAACTTCAAAAGTCATCGATTTGAACACTCTCATCAACTCGACGGCAAAGGTGAAGGGCGCAAACGACGTTGAGTACGCTGTCGGCTACACCGCAGAAGAACTTGCAGACTTCAACAAAGGCTATTACAACGAGGGTCTTGCGTCCAACTTCGGCGATTATGACAAGTACGGCTACAAGGCAGATTCCTTGCTCACGCTCCCGTTTGTCAAATCCACCGAATTACTCTACTACAACAAGACGGCTCTTGACGCACTCGGACTTTCCGTCGCAACGACGTGGGACGAACTTTGGGCGCAATGTGCAGTGCTTAAAGCCGAATATCCGACGGCAACGCCTTTGGGATATGACTCCGAGGCAAACTGGTTTATCACTATGTGTGAGCAAAACGGTTGGGGCTATACCAGCGCAAGCGCACCGCATTATCTGTTCAACAACGACAACACCAAAGCGTGGTTGCAAACATTGAACGACTATTACAACAAAAAGTACATCACCACTCAAAACGAATACGGCTCCTACACCTCAGGCTTATTCACCAAAGGCACCGACGGCGGTATAATTTACTGCGTCGGTTCGTCGGGCGGCGCGTCCTATCAAGATCCGAGCGGCGCATTCACATGGGGCGTTGCACCCGTTCCGGGTTCCGTGCGCGCAGACGGTACAAAGGACTATTCCGCAATTTCGCAAGGTCCGTCTCTCGTTATGTTCGAACCGGGCAACGGCGTTGAAAACGCAGACGAAAAGAAGATGATGACGTTCTTGTTTGTCAAAGAATTGCTCGATCCCACCTTCCAAGCGTCGTTTGCAATCACATCCGGCTACAACCCCGTGCGTTCGTCTGTCTATGAAATCGAAGCATATGCGGAGCATATGAGCGGCAAAGACCTCACGGCGACAGCGGCAAAAGTCGCAGCGTCTATGTCGGACAGATTCTTCACGTCTCCTGCATTCGTAGGCTCTTCCACTGCTCGTACCCAAGTCGGCAACGTCGTCCTCTACACATTGAAGGGCAGCAAAACGCCTGAAAAGGCATTGCAAGACGCAATCGCAAACTGCGGCGGAAACAACTGACGTGCTGCATTGTAAAACAAAAAAGACAAAACGATGAAAAAATCAATATCGATACTTCTTTTGATTCTCGTACTGGCGTGCTGTCTTGCTGTCGTTGCTTGCGACAAGGAAGCAACGGTAGCGGACAATACCCAATATTACGACGCTGTCACAAAGAAGTTGAAACTCTCAAAATCGTATCAAGGCAAATCCTTCCTCAACGACGGTATAGGCACGGCAACCGTTGACGCATACACCGACGGCGACACAACGCGCTTTTCAACCGCCGACGGCACTGTGATAGTGCGCTATTACTGCATAGACACGCCCGAATCGACAGGGGAAGTGCAGAAGTGGGGCAAGGCAGCGTCGCTGTTTGTCAAAGAAGCATTGTCGAAGGCAACCGAAATCGTACTCGAATCCTCAACGGGCACTCGTCCGAGCAAGGATTCCTACGGCACGCGCTATTTGGCTTATGTATGGTACAAGACAGCCGACTACAACGAGTTCAAACTTCTCAATCTCGAACTCATCGAAAACGGTTTTACGGACAACAAGGCTTTGAACACCGACGCTTATCCGTACTATTCCTACATGAACGAGGCGAATCAGTTTGCAAGATCCATCAAATTGAGGCTGTATTCCGACCTTGACGACCCGCTTTTCTCAACCGATCCCGTCGCAATAACGATCAAGGATTTTTGGGAAAATCAGGACAATTATTACAACGTGGACACAGATGCGGGTTCCAAAGTCACTTTGACGGCGTATCTTGAAAGCCTGACGATTTCAAAGAGCGGAACATACATGTTTGTTGCGGCTCAATACGACGAGCAAACGGGCAACGTGTACAAAATCAACGTGTACGCCGCGTATTCTTCAAACGCAGCGTCAAAGATGAAACTCGGTCAACTGTACGAACTCACCGGCACCATCCAAAAATACGGCAGCGATTTCCAAATTTCGGGCGTTGTCTACAACAGTATGTACGGCGCAAATCCGAACAAGACTTATGCGGGGTACACCGGCTCGCGCGTCGTGCAGGAAAACTACTTTTTGACATTCAACAGCGAAGTTGCGATGATCGACCAGTACAACAAGACGTTGTATACGGACGTGACGGTCAAGAGCGCGCAAGTGAAGGACGGAGTGCTGACCATTGTCGGCACAAGTGCCAAACGCACTGCCGACGGCATTGGCGAGGCGCAGGAGTTCACCTTTGAAACAAAGGTTGCAGACGGCTACGTCAATACGTTCGAGGAGGGCAAAAAGTTCAGTGTGCAAGGTTATCAACTCGTTGATAAATCGGGCAAAATCGTTATCCCGAAACTGTCGGACATAACGACAAAATAAAACATTAAAGGAGAAATTAGGAGATGAAAAGAAATATCATAGCGGTACTCGCAATAGTTATGGTATTGTGCTGCGTCACATTGGCTGCTTGTAATGACAACAAGACAACCGATGTCTTGGACAACTACATTTGCGACATAGACGGCACAACGGTTTCCGCAGATTTCACCCTTCCCGCAAAAATAGGCGGAGAGAGTGTTGAATGGAAATCCGACAAAGAGAATATCAGTTTGCAAAATCGCGGCGAAGATTGGCTTGCAAAAGTGTCTTTCCCCGAGTCGGGAGAAGTTGAGGTCACCTTGACCGTCTCCGTCAAAAACGCAAGCAAGAGTTACACAGTCAGAGTCAAAGCGCTTGACGTTTATGACTTTATGAACAACTACACTTTCCCCAAGGACAAGGCAACCGTCGTTGAAAACTTTGCTTTGGAAAGAGAATTCACCTATGCAGGCAAGAAAGCGACAATCGCATGGTCTGTCGATCAGGAATATGAACTTTACATCAAGGTTTCAGAAGACGGCAACACTCTTGAAGTGACTCCGCAAGGCACTCAAACAGAAGTCAAAGTGAAAGCGACGTTCACCTATGGCGACGTATCTGCTTCCCAATCCTACCGCATGACCGTCTACAAAGAGATGAAAGGTTTGGAACTTGTCAACTATTGGTACTCCAACACCGGCGTGTCCATCGATATGAGCGGCTATGTGGTGGAAATCGCAACCGCATACAGCGAATCCTACGGCAACGTTTCACTCTATATGGTCAATGACGAAAAGACCGCAGGTTATTATCTGTACAAAGTCAAACTTGCAAACGCTTCCGATGCTGCTAAATTGAAACCCGGCGTGCATATCACTGTCACCGGCACAACCAACCAAAACTTCAACGGCCTGATTGAAACCAACGCAGGCGGCAGCCTTGTTGTTGACGCAGACAAGCCCGCAATTGACGTAAACACCACCGTTTATGCAATCGATCAAGAGATTTTGGGCAATCTGCCTACAACCGTTTACAACGAATCTCGTCTTGTTTCGCTCTCCAACTGGAAAGTAAAGAGCGTTGCTGCCGATGAAGACAAAAAGACAGGCGACAACTTCACGATTTTAACCCTCACAAAGGGTGACGTTGACGTTGCATTGCGCGTCAGCAAATATATGGAAGGCGCATACAAGACAACGGCAGACGACGCGACTTGGACGGCTCTTTGCGGTCTTACGACAACCTATCCCGTCGAAACGATGGTAAACGCAACAGGCATCTTGTCGCAATACAAGGGTGCATGGCAAATTCTCCTTGCAAATGCAAGCGCAGTCACGGCAAGCGGAAAAGAAGCGGATGCAGAAGGCACAACCTATCAAGGCAAGCAAGTTGCAGAAGCAATCGAAGCGGTCAATGCAAAACTTGTTGACCTAAACATCAACACCAAAGAAGGCAAAACCGTTCGTATTCAAGAAGCAAAAGAGTTTGAACTTCTCACCGAGAGCGGCGAAGTCACCGTCAAATATGAGGTTGTAGGCGCAACCAACGCAGTTGTCATCGACGGCGGCAAGATGACCGTCACCCCGGGCAACCCCGAAACGACAACAATCCTTGCAACATACACTGTCGGCGACTTCAGCGCAAATCAATTTATCTTTGTCGAATCTTTGGTTCCCACCGCAGCGTCCATGCTCGAAGACCTTGCAATCGAAAAGAAGATTAACGCAGTCACAGATCTTCCCGTTGCTCCCGAAGGCGCAACAATCACTTGGAAAGTCGTGTCAGGTGAAGATTCAATCGCAATCAAGGACGGACAATTGATCCCGACTTTGAAAGAGAACGACGTTGCAACCATCATCAATGCAACGCTCACCTACAAAGAAGTCACCAGAAACAAAGATTACGTTGTCATCGTCAAAGCAGGCAAGGGCGCAGAGATGGTTGACGGCTCATTCGAGGAAGGCAAAGGCTATGTTTTGGCACTCAACCAAAACAATCTTGGCAAGACCTTGTATGCAATCAATGAAGTGGACAGAAATTATCTCAAGAGCACAGATAACCCTGACAACGCGCAACTTGTCTACGTCGAAAAAGACGGCGAAGACGGCTACAAACTGTATTTCTTGGACAGCAAGGGCAACAAGAGTTACATCGGCTATAAGATTGAAAAGAACGACAAAAACAAGGATACGGCATACATCACTCTTGTAAGCGAAGATGCTCCTGCTTGGACATGGGATTCGGAAAAGAAGTGCTTCTCATGTGACATCACAATTGGCACAACCACAGAGGCATATTACTTTGGCACTTACAACACCTTTGCAACATTAAGTTTGAGCAAGGTGTCTTATGTGTCAACTTCGTTCCCCGCATTCTTAGGCAATATCGTGTTTGCTCCGCTTGCTGAAAGAAAAATCACTGCAGACACAAAAAATGCCACTGTTGAATTGAGCGCGACAAAAGGCTATGACGGTCAAAAATTCACATTCACGGTTGAAGTGGAAGAGGGATTTGAACTTGTAAGCGTCAAAGTCAATGGCACCGCAGTTGAAGCAGTTGACGGCGTATACACAGCCACAATCAAAGGCGCAACAACCGTTGCTGTTGCAACCAAAGAACAAGGTTCGGAAGATGCAAACATTAAGACAATTCCGCAAGCAAAGGAATTGGCAGACGGTAGCGATGTTGTCGTAACCGGTTATGTCAAGAGCATTGATAAAGCATGGAGTGACACAAATAATTATATGTCGGTCACTATTGCCGATGCAGAAGGCAACGAACTTTACGTTTACAAACTTGCAACAAAGGTTTCACTCTTTGATGTTATTACCGTGACAGGTAAAGTTGGTTCTTACAACAATGCAAAACAAATTGCCGCAGGTGCAACTGCGACCATTGTGAACAAAACAGTCGCAGAAGCGAAAGCACTCGATGATAACACAGATGTCGTTGTAGTTGGCTATGTCAAGAGCATTGATACCGCATGGAGTGACAAATATAATAATATCACGGTTACTATTGTGGATGCAGAAAGCAATGAACTTTGCGTTTACAGACTTGCAACAAAGGTTGAACTCAACGATGTGATAATTGTGACAGGTAAAGTAGGTTCTTACAACAATGCAAAACGAATTGCCGCTGGTGCAACCGCAATTATTGTGGGAAAAAACACCGCAGAATGAGTGATTTCTCAATTCTAATGATTCTCAAAAATCAATAAACGCAGGAGCCTCGCATTGTTGCGAGGCTCCTGCGTTTTGCTACACCAAAAAAACAACAGACTACGCTGTTGCTTTTTTTTGGTGCAATGTGTCGGTACGCCTTCGTCTGCGCATAAAAAAAAGAAAAACGGACCTTTCAGGGTTCGTTTTTCACATAGTTGGTGCGGATGACAGGACTTGGAAGGAGCGAAGCGACGGAATAGCGATTGTTACACGAAGTGTCAATCGCGTTAGCTGCAGAATGCAGGTTGCAAACATAGTTTGCCGACAATGTGCAACATTGTCGCAAGTCCGTCATTGGCAACAAAAAAAGAAAAACGAACCTTTCAGGGTTCGTTTTTCACATAGTTGGTGCGGATGACAGGACTTGAACCTGCACACTACCGTACAAGAACCTAAATCTTGCGTGTCTGCCAATTTCACCACATCCGCAAAAACATCATTATTATAGCACATTTTCACTTTCTGTAAAGCAAAATCAAAATAGCGAATGTTTTATGCAGATTTTATAAAATTATTTTTATTTTTATAACAAAAAATTGTTGCTTTTTGAGAATAAATTTGGTATAGTAATTGGTGCTTGCGGGAGTGACTCAGTGGTAGAGTGTCACCTTGCCAAGGTGAAAGTCGCGGGTCCGAATCCCGTCTCCCGCTCCAACGGAAGCATTGATTGTGTGAGTGAAAACGACCACACTATCTCCCGCTCCACGCGCAAGCGAAATTGAACGATTGGCAATAATCGTTCAACATATCTAAGGTGCGACAAAGACCGCTTGAAGCGTAATTGTCGCCGAGATATGCATCCTTAGCTCAGTTGGTAGAGCAACTGACTCTTAATCAGTGGGTCCAGGGTTCGAGTCCCTGAGGATGCACCAAACAAGAATAAAACGAACCCGAGAGATAATCTTGAGTTCGTTTTGTTTTTTACAAGAGATTATTTCGGGCTTAAAAGAATATTGCTTGCATATCTTTTATTATGCGAAAAATGGCGAAAGACAATATCATTGTCGTATGCACGATCGTGCTGTGTTTTATGATTACGCTTGCGCTGTGTCTGTCCTTCTCGGAAGGCGGACTTTTGAAGGTTTTTAACAAGGTCGAAAGCGAGTCGCAGACGGTGTGGGGGATTGTTTGCGGCGGATATTCGACGGTGGCTTTGGCGAGGCAAAGTGCGGAAATGATAAAGACGCGCGGCGGCGCGGGATACGTTGAAAGCGGCGAGAAAATCGAGATTGTGTACGCGGTGTACAAAAGCGAGGACGAGGCAAACGCCGTCCTTGCAAAACTTTCGGACAAAAGTTTGTATATCAAAAAATACGACATAGCAAAAGGCAGTTTCAAGTGGTGTAAGGACGATATGAAAAGCGCGGTGGAAAGTGCGCTCGGCTACTTTCAAATTGCGTTCGACAAGATGTTTGAGTGCGCCGATTCGCTCAATGCGGGCGGTATTGAAATAGATGACGCAAAAACCGAAATTAAAGTTTTATACACTCAAATCGAGGAGATAAAATCCGCTTTTTATCAAAACATTGAAAATTCAAACGACGAACACATAACTCAAATCAAACTCGGTTTGGTGACGACTCTCGCGCTTTTGGACAATATAGATTTTTCAAAATCCGTCGCTTCGGTTACCTCGTCGATAAGATACCAACTTGTTCAACTCGTGCTTTGCAGGCAAGCGTTGATGAATGATTTATAAAAGTTTTTTATTCTTGCCATATTAGATTATTTAGTTTATAATACTTCCTATGGCATATACATCATTATATCGCAAATATCGTCCCGACACCTTCGACAAGGTTATCGGGCAAGATCACATCGTGCGTACGCTGAGGAATCAGATTGCTCACAACAACGTCGGACACGCGTACATTTTCACCGGCACGCGAGGCACGGGCAAAACTTCTGTTGCCAAAATTTTTGCGCGCGCGGTGAATTGTCTTTCGCCGCTTGCGGACGGTTCGCCGTGCGGAAAGTGCGAAAACTGCGTGGAACTTGCGTCGAATTCAAATTTCGATATTCTCGAAATCGACGCCGCGTCCAACAACTCTGTCGACCAAATAAGAGAGTTGACGGACAAAATCGGTTTTCCGCCGACGGTGGGCAAGTACAAAGTCTACATCGTAGACGAAGTTCATATGCTCTCCAAAGCCGCTTTCAATGCGTTGCTCAAAACGCTGGAAGAGCCGCCCTCACACGCGATCTTCATTCTCGCAACGACGGAAATTCATCAAATACCCGCGACGATTTTGTCGAGGTGTTTGCGTTTCGATTTCCGACTTGTGCCGAACGGCGTTATCGCAAAGCGTATTCGCGACATCTTTGACGACATAAACGTAGAATACGAAAGCGAGGCGGTTGACCTCATTGCTTCGGCAGGCGCGGGAAGCGTGCGCGACGCATTGTCCATCGCGGATATGTGCGTGAGTTATTGCGACTCGAACGTGACCTACGACGGCGTACTCCAAGTGCTGGGCGCGGCAGACCCGAAGAAACTGCAATCGCTTGCCGTCGCAATCGCAGACGGCGATACGGACAAGGCTTTGCAAGAAGTGGCAAATCTTTGCGACCTCGGAAAGAGCGTGCCTATTCTCGCACAAGACCTCGCAACGCTGTTTAGAAACGTGCTGTATATCAAAAACTGTTCGAGCGCAAAGAGTTTGCTTGCTTTGCCCGAAGCGATATATTCGGCTCTTGCCGAAATGGCAAAGAAGTACTCGACGGAAAAGTGCATGAGCATAATGAAGATTTTCTCATCGCTCGAAGGCGATTTCCGTTACAGCGCGCAACATCGCATTCTGTTCGAGGCGGCAGTCGTGCTTGCGGCGAGCGGAGGCGATAGGGACGTAAAGGTTGAGGAACTGCAAATGCGAGTGGCTCGGCTCGAAAAAATGCTTGCAAACGCGAGGAAATCGGATTTTGAGTCGGCACCTGTCGTGACGGATGCGAGGCAGGTGTGGCTCAGAGTAGCATCCGAACTTCGACAAGACGGCTACACGCTTCTTGCTCTGTCCACTCAGGACGCGCAGTTTGCAATGACGGACGACGAATATCACGTCAAAGTCGCGGACGCGGCGACGCTCAACTTGCTTGACGACAAGAAAAACCGCGATGCGATAAACAAGGCTTTCAAAAGCGTGGATTCGCATCGTAAACTCGTCATCGAAACAGAGCGACATCTCGACGAGGACAAGGCGTTGCCGTTTGTCAAAGAGATGTTCGGCTCGCTTTTGGAAATCAAATAACGTAAAACGTAAAAAATAAAAACGGCGCATAGCGCACAAAAATATTAAAAAATATCGAAATATTCGGAGGAACGAAAATGGGATACGGCGGCGGATTTGGCGGCGGTAATATGCAACAACTTATGAAACAAGCGCAAGCAATGCAAAGAAAATTGCAAGAAGCGCAACAAGAAATCGCTGAGACCGAAGTTACGGGCAGCGCGGCAGGCGGTATGGTTGAAGTGACTCTCACGGGCGACAAAACGCCGGTGTCCGTGACAATCAAACCCGAAGCGGTTGACCCCGACGACGTAGAAATGCTCGAAGATATGGTGCTTGCCGCACTCAACGACGCAACGCAACAAGCGGACAAACTGTCCAAAGACTTGCTTGGACCTCTCGGCGGAGCGGGCGGTTTGTTCTAAGCGAGTGTTTGCTGACTGACTTCGCCCGAGAATTAATAATTAATAATGAATAATTAATAATTGAGGAAGGCGAAGCCTTATCCGAAAACTTCAATGCACACCGCATTGAAAGTCTGGTAAACGTGCTACATAAAAGATAAAAACAACCGAACGCACAAAATATTGAGAGTATGAACGAAAAAGAAAAAGCGATACAGAACAAATCATTTGATTTTTCAATTAGAATAGTCAAACTGTATCGGCATTTGAAAGATAAAGACGAACGACCGATTTTTTGAACAGTTGTTGCGAAGCGGAACAAGCATAGGGGCAAATATCGCAGAGTCGCAATATGCCGCTTCGCTTGCCGATTTTGTAAATAAGTTGCAAATCGCGCTCAAAGAAGCGCACGAAACGAAATACTGGTTGAATCTTTTGTTTGCGTGCGATACTCTCAAGAAAAAAGAATATGACAGCATCTCTTTCGATTGCGACGAACTTATAAAATTGCTAACTGCAATTATCACAACGACAAAAGTCATCGGAACGAATAAAGTTTGAAATAAGGAATTAGTTTTTAAT
>CAVBBF010000031.1:0-21674 GCA_963593735.1 Phascolarctobacterium succinatutens | reverse complement strand
AACACGAGCCGCAAGGCGGCGAGAAAAGCGAGCGTCGAAGCTCGACGATTAGTACGAGAATGCGTGGCATTCTGTTGCGAAGCCGCCACGCAGTCGAAGTGGCATAATAAGTGAAATGTCCCTATCTATGCGAGCACCGAGTGTTGCCCCACGCGGAGCGGACGTCGTGGGTTCCCTCAAAGTATGCAGAGGGGGAACGACGGTAGGGGAAACACGTGAGGAAGGGGGAGCTTCTTTTTTAAATAAATATAGGAGATATCATTTAAAGCCGCAATTACGCTGCGATAGATAAACTCAAATAATTAATTATGAAAATTGTCATTCTTGACGGGGCAACCGCAAAAGGAAAGGAACTCGATTTCGATTTCCTCAATCAATTCGGCGACGTGACCTACTACGACACGACGAGCAAAGAGGACGTTTTGCCACGCGCAAAAGACGCGGATATTTTGGTCATCAACAAAATCGTGATGGACAAAGATACGCTTGCCGAGTGCAAAAATCTCAAACTCATCACCATTTTGGCAACGGGCTACAACATAGTTGACATCGAGGCGGCAAAGGCGCTCGGAATCACAGTGTGCAACGTGCCGTATTACAGCACAAATTCCGTTGCGCAACTCACGTTTGCGTTTATCCTCGAATTTGCTTGCAAACTGTCATTGCATGCGCAATCGGTTGCGAGAGGGGATTGGCAGAATTGCAAGGATTTTGCATACACGCTCGACACTCTTCACGAACTGTACGGCAAAACGCTCGGCATAATCGGCTACGGCAGTATAGGCAAAAAGGTTGCGCAAATCGGCAAGGCGTTCGGGATGAACGTGCTTATAAGCACTCGCACGCCCGTCGAGGGTTGCGTACCCAAAGACGAAGTGTTCAAAAACGCCGATTTCGTCACCTTGCATTGCCCGCTAAACGAGCAATCAAAACTTATGATAAACGAAAATAGTCTTGCGCTTTTCAAGCCAACCGCGTATCTAATCAACACGGCAAGGGGCGGACTTATCGACGAAAACGCGCTTGCCGACGCACTCAATAGCGGCAAAATCGCAGGAGCGGCACTCGACGTGATGACAATCGAGCCGCCAAAAGCGGACAATCCTTTGCTTCACGCAAAAAACTGCATAATCACTCCTCATATGGCGTGGGCGAGCCTCGAGGCGAGAGTGCGACTTTTGCACGCAACAGAGGACAACGTCCGAGCGTTCTTGCAAAACGCACCCATAAACAAAGTGAATTGAACCGAGTATAAACTTGTCAAAGCGAGGCAATTTGCCATCGGTTGTGATTGCATAATCAAAATTAAACGCGTTAGATTCCGCAAAACCTCTAAAAATTTGAATTTGTAAAACCTATAAGACCACAAAGAAAAACGGCAGCCGAAACTGCCGTTTTCATTACTCCTATGTTTGCGCCTATTCGTCTGCGCGTTCGATTGAGAGAAGGTGAGAGGGAAACTCTCTAATCAAAGAGTTGAATTTCATCGGGTCGAGTTCCTCGGTGGTTGCGACTTCGACGGTTGCGATGAGGCTTTCGCCCACTAGCTTAACTTTGTAAGAACTCACTTTCTGCGCACCGAGTTTTTCGAGAATCTGATTGAGAATCTCGTCGTTTTCAATCCAAACTTGCATTTTGATGAGCGCGATATGTCTTGTCGTAAACGTTTTGATGGGCAGGTGGAAAATGAGTTGCAAAAGGAGGATAATCGCAGTCGCGCTCACGCCCGTGACGATAAAGCCACTGCCGATTGCCATGCCGATTGCCGCCGTTGCCCATACGCCGGCAGCGGTCGTGAGACCGTGCATAACGTCTCTGCGGTACATGATGATACCTGCGCCCAAAAAACCGATGCCGGTGACAACCTGCGACGCGATTCGCGTTGCGTCACCCGTGAAAGTGTTGCCCGAAATGTCGCTGAAAAGCGGCGCGGCAAGATATTTTGACAAAATCATAAACAGACAGGACGCCAAACACACTATTGCGTGCGTGCGAATGCCTGCCTCTTTGCTTCGGGATTTGCGCTCGAGACCTATCACAAATCCGCATACTACGGAAACGAGCATTCTGACAATAAAGTGCCAAACGTCCGTACTCCAATCGACAACTGCCCAGTTGTTCATATCCATCTCCGTGCTGAATTTTGTGGACTCATTATATTATTAGACGAGGTTTATGTCAATACTATATGTATAATTGCATGCAAAAAAGGCGTTTAGAAGCAAAAAAAATCGTGCATAATCATAATTTTTGCTTGAGAAAATTTTCTGCAAAAACACAAATTTTGCCGATTTCGTTTTTTAGATGTTTTGACACGCAGAGCGCGCAATGATATAATGGCGGCGTAGAGGTGAACTATGCAAATTATAGACGGCAAACTCGTTGCCAAAGTCACGAGAGAACAAATCAAAAACGAAGTTGAAAACCTCAAAAAACTCGATTGCCCTTGCGGAATCGGTCTTGCAGTCATACTCGTGGGTGACGATCCTGCGTCGCAAGTATACGTCCGCAACAAAATCAAGGCGTGCGACGAAGTCGGCATAAAGTCGTTTCTTTGCAAACTTCCTGCCGAAAGCACTTTCGACGAGGTTGCGGGTACGATAAGTTATCTCAACCAAAATCCCGACGTATCGGGTATGATTTTGCAACTTCCTCTTCCCGAGCACCTAAACGAAAATTCCCTTCTCGACCTCATCGACCCCGACAAGGACGTGGACGGTTGCCACTATGTGCAGAAAGGCAGACTGTGGACGGGGCGCGACAGCCTTGTCGCTTGCACGCCGTGCGGAGTTATGAAACTTCTCGATTTCTACAATATTCCGCTCGATGGCAAAAATGCGGTCGTTGTAGGTCGCTCGAACCTTGTAGGAAAGCCGCTTGCGCAACTTTTACTTGACAGAAACTGCACGGTGTCTATATGCCATTCGCACACGCAGAACCTCAAAAACATCACCTCGCAAGCCGACATCGTGTGCGTTGCCATCGGCAAAGCGAAATTCCTCAAAGGCGATATGGTCAAGGACGGCGCAGTTGTGATCGATGTGGGTATGGACAGAGATGAAAACGGCAAACTTTGCGGCGACGTCGATTTTGACGAAGTTGCGCCTAAATGTTCGTTTATAACACCCGTCCCGGGCGGCGTCGGACCTATGACGGTGACTATGCTGTTGTCAAACACGGTGAGGGCATACAAATCTCATTTTGAAATTAATAATTAATAATGAATAATTAATAATTGCGGAAGGCGAAGCCTTAATCCGAACACTTATTCGAAGGCTGCTCATACACGGAATATGCTCATTCAAAGACGAGATGAAAACCGCCGTCCGCTCTCCTTGCAGAGCGGACTTTCTAAATAAAAAACGCGCCGCAGGCGCAACGCCGTTTGAGCAATGATTAACTTGTAAATTTATTCCTTGCTAATTCACTTTTGTTATGTTATAATTGTTTAGTAAAAATATACTTTTCGCGCACGCGCGAAAAAAATAGAGGAAATTATGGAATACAAAATGCTGTTTTCTCCTATGAAAATAGGAAATTGCGAAATCAAAAACCGTATCGTTATGTCGCCTATGCTTATGGGCTTCGGTCAGTTCGACGGTTGCGCCACAGAGCAACTTATGGACTATTATGAGGAACGCGCAAAGGGCGGTACGGGTCTTATCATCACCGAAATTACTCGTATAAACGACGTACACGGTTCGGCGGCATTTGCGCAACTCGGCGTAAGCCACGACTATCAAATTGCGGGTCTTCACGAATTTGCAGAGCGCATACACAAGCACGGCGCAAAACTTTTCGTTCAGTTGCACCATCCGGGACGTCAGAACGTCGGTCTTGCAATCGGCACCGTTCCCGTGTGTATCGCAATGACGAGGATGTTCAAGAGTTTCCCCAAAACGCTGTTCAAAATCGCTCCGAAAATCGCGCCGTTTATGTCGAAGCACAATCTTGCGCTGTCGTCGGTGTCCGCATCCAAGTGCGAACCGAGTTATTTTGCAGGCGGCAGAGTGCGCGCGTTGAGCCATAGAGAAGTCAAAAAGGTTATCCGTCAATTCATCGACGGGGCGGTACGCTGCAAAAAAGCAGGTATTGACGGCGTGGAACTTCACGGCACGCACGGCTATCTCATCCAACAATTCCTTTCGCCTAATACAAACCACAGAACGGACGAATACGGCGGAAGTTTTGAAAACAGACTTCGTTTCTTGCGCGAAATCGTGGACGGAATCCGCAAAGAATGCGGCGATTATCCAATCATCGTGCGTCTTACTATCGACGAGTTCTATTCAAAAATCGGCAAACCCGAAAAAGGCTACAACTTCGAAACCGGCTTGAAATACGCAAAGGCAGTTGCGGATATGGGCGTTGACGCAATCGATGTTTCGAGCGCGGCGTACGATACGTTCAACTACTGGCTCGAACCCACGAGTTTTGAGTGCGGCTGGCGTAAATATCTTGCGGCGGCAGTCAAAAAAGAGGTCAATATCCCCGTTATCGCCGCAAACCTCATCCGCACGCCCGAACAAGCAGAAAAACAACTCGAAGAAGGCGATCAGGACTTCGTATCTCTCGGCAGACCCCACATCGCAGATCCGCACTGGGCGGAAAAAGCGCAAAGCGGTCGCGAAAACGAAATCAAACGCTGCCTTTGCTGTTTGTACTGCATACAAAGTATGCAAGATAACGCCTATCACGGCGATCACGGCTATTGCGCGGTCAACCCCACGGTCGGCAGAGAAAAAGAATTCGACAATCTTCCAAAAGACGGAAACGGCAGAGTGGTCGTTGTCGTCGGCGCGGGCGTTGCCGGTCTTACTTGCGCGGAAATGCTCGGTCGCAGAGGCTTCAAAGCAATCGTGCTTGAAAAAGACAACCAAATCGGCGGACAAATTCAACTTGCAAACAAACCTCCAAAGAAAGAAAAACTCGGTTGGTCGTTTGTAGATATGCGCACCAACGCGGAAAAATTCGGCGCGGAAATCCATCTCGGCACCGAAGCAACGCCCGAAGTTATCGCAAGTTACAATCCGTATGCGGTTGTCGTCGCAACGGGCGCTTGCGCAGTCAAACCTCGCTCTATAGAGGGCGTAAACCTTGAAAACGTTTACACGACTACGCAAATTTTGAGCGGTGAAGTCAAACTCGAAAACAAGAAAGTCGCTCTCATCGGCTCGGGTATGACGGGTCTCGAAACGGCGGAATTGCTCGTTGAAGGCGGCAACAAAGTCACAATCGTCGAAATGGCGGACACTCTCGCGCCGGGAACGTGGTTCCAACACCTCGACGACATCGTGCCCAAACTCGACGCAAAGGGAACGCAATATATCCTTTCGCACAAACTCAATTCCATTGACGAAAAGGGCATAGTTATCGAGCCTGTCAAACTCGACAAAAATCGCAAGCCCGTAAGTCAAGGCAAGCCTTATCACGTTGACGCAGAGGCGGTCGTGCTTTCGCTCGGCGCACGCTCGGTCAACTCGCTTGCAAAGGAACTCGAAGGCAAAGTGAAAAATCTCTACGTCATAGGCGATGCAAAGAAGGTGGGAAGAATTGCAGACGCAACGCGCGAAGCGTACGACGTTGCAATCCACACAATCAAATAAAACGATAACGCAAGTCATCGACATTTGCAACTCATGCGCGATTTTATGTGGTTAGATACCGCAAAATCGCGCATTTTTATGATTTTGAAAATGTTGTTTTTCAACTGTATGCCGCAACAAAGAATCAAAGTTTGTTCACGCTACGCAATCGAGCGACGCGTCGCAATGCCGCAATGCACCCGATTGTTACAAGCACTCGAATGTTACAATGCGACAAAATGTTCAATGCTCATAAATGTTAAAATGCGCTCGAATATAGCAAAGTGCCGCACTATGTAAACAAAGTACGGCACGTTGAATGCGACAATGTATTTTCAAGTCAACGAAAAATCGGCGAGTGTGTTTTGGTGTCAGCCGAGTTCGTTTATAAATTCCTCAATCAAATCGAATGCTCGCTTGATCGCATCGAGGGAATAGGCGTAACTTATGCGAACGTAGTCTTGTCCGCTCTTGCCGAATGCGCCGCCGGGTACGACGGCAACGTTTTTGGAATCGAGAAGGGAATAGGCAAACTTTTCGCCGTCCATACCCGTCGATTTCACGCTCGGGAAAATGTAGAACGCTCCGCGCGGTTTGAAACATTCGAGTTGCATTTTTTCAAGCCTATCCACAATATATTTTCTGCGTTTGTCATATTCGTCGCGCATTGCGTGAACTTCCTTGAAGTTGTCCGCAAAGGATGCGTTGAGCGCTTCGAGCGCAACGTATTGTGCGGCGGTAGATGCGCACATGATGCCGTATTGGTGGATTTTGAAAATTACGTCAACAATCTCTTTGGGGGCGCAAACGTAGCCGAGCCGCCAACCTGTCATTGCAAAATATTTTGAGAATCCGCTTATCACGATAGTGCGTTCGCGCATGCCGTCGAGAGAGGCAATGGATGTGAATTTTGCGCCGTCGTAGGTCAATTCGCCGTAAATTTCGTCGCTGAATACAATCAGATTATGCTTTTTTATGATTGGAACGAGTTGTTCGAGATCGGCTTTTTCCATAATCGCGCCCGTGGGATTGTTGGGATATGCGAGCAAAAGACCTTTTGTTTTGTCCGTTATTGCCTTTTCCAACTCTTCTTTGGTGAGTTTGAAGTCGTTTTCGATTTTGCATTCGATTGGAATCGGTGTTCCGCCTGCAAGGGATACGAGAGGCGCATAGCATACAAAACAGGGTTCGGGTATGAGAATTTCGTCGCCGAACGCAATCACGGCGCGGAATGCCGCGTCGATGCCTTCGCTTGCGCCGACTGTGATGAGGATTTCGTTGTCGGGATTGTATGAAACATTCAAAAACTGCTCCGTGTAGGCGGCTATCGCTTTGCGGAGTTCAAAAAGTCCTGCATTTGCGGTGTATTGGGTTTTGCCTGCAATGATGCTGTTTATCCCTGCTTGCGAAAACGCGGTAGGGGTGGAAAAGTCGGGTTCGCCAACGCCGAGCGACAAGCAGTCCTTGCGAGTTGCGGCTATGCCGAAAAATTCGCGTATGCCCGACGGTTTTATGTTTTGTGCGATGGGGTTCAGCAGTTTTGAATAGTCCATTTTTCTCTCTATGTTACGATATAATATTATATTTTATAACACGCATGATATGATTTTGTCACGCGATTTTTCACCTAAAAATGCGATTGTCAAATCAAAAGCATAATTTCAAGTCCGCCAATTGCGCCAAAAAGGGCGGGAACGCCAACGAGAAAACCGCGTTTTACGAAATCTAAAAAGGTGAATCTCACATTTTGGGTCTTTAGAACCGAATTCCACATGATTGCGGCAAGCGCGCCTATGGGAGTGAGCAACGCGCCGAGATTCGAGCCTATTACGGAAGCGTAAATTGCGCCTCTGAGATTTTGCGCGGAAACGCTTTTAAGAATTTGCGAATACAAAACCGACATCGGTATGTTGTTCATAAGGTTTGCAAAGAGTGCCGAAGTCGTGCCGAAAGTCAGCGCGCAATCGGCGTTTTGCAAGGATGTCGAGAGGTAGTTTGTCACACCGCATTGATTGAGAGAAAGCACGATGACAAACATCGACAGCAAAAACGGCACGAGTTGCCACGGAAGACGCACGATCGTATTTCCTATGGGTTTAAGAGATTTCTTTTGCGCAAGAGTTGCAATCGTGCTTGCAACGAGAACGATTCCGAATGCGCAAAGGGACACAATCCACATCTCAACGCCGATATAAGACGATATCGCGAGCATGACAGTTGCAAGGCACAGCACGACAAGACCTATGACAAGACAAGGTTTGTTGTCGATTTGCACTTCGCTTTGGTGCGCGTTCATTGGCGCTGAAAGTTTCTTTTTGAACATCAAATAGAGTATCGCAAGAGAGGAAAGCCCTGCAAAAATCGTCGGAAGCGCCATTACGCCGACGTATTCGGAAAAGCCGACTTTCATTGACGTTGCAAGATAAATGTTTGTCGGATTGCCGATGATCAAAAACATGCTCCAAGTGTTTGCCGCGACAAATTCCGTGAAGATAAAGGGAATCGGGTCGATGTCGCAGTTTCGCGCAAAATAGCAGATAAACGGCGTAAATGTGAGTATAATCACGTCGTTTGATGTGAAAACCGTCAATATCGATGTTGTGATATACAAGAGGAAGAACAACTTTTTTTGACTTGTTCCCGCTCTTCTAAGCACGGCGTTTGCGAGCCATTTGAAAAAGCCTATTTCGTCCAGATACACGCTCAATGCGGTCATAGAAAGGAACAATACGAGGATTTTGAGGGGATTTACTTCATCGTTTGACGTGAACTGCGCCCAAACTGCCTTTGCGTCCACACCGCCTGCCGCAAGCAGAATTATTGCGCATACAAGAGGTATGAGCCAGTATAGGCTCAATCCGAATTTGCCTATGCGCAAGCGCAGATTGAAAAGCGTGGAGAGAAGTATGCCCAGCGCGCAGATTATGAATACACTCAGTTGAAACGCCATTTGTTCCTCATTCGTACAGGAGATATTATGCTCGCAATCCAACAAAAACGCAACAGTTTCGACTTGTTTTGCGATATATACGAAAAATGTGAAAAATTTTCAAAAACCGTGCGATTATCACTATGGACAAATGAGCGAGAATGTGTTAAAATACCTTTTAATAAGGAGAACGTTATGTTTGAAATTGTAACCGACAACACAGCAGACCTTTTCGAAGGCTATTATGACGAAAATCCCACGAGGCGTTTGCCTTTTTCTTTCACCCTCGAAGACCGCTTTTATGAGAAGGACGACGAATATCCCATCGAACTTTTCTATGAAAAGTTGAAGGCGGGCAAACTCGTCAAAACCTCTCAAATCAATCCTCATGACGCCGAAGTTATGTTTGAGCAAGTGCTTCAAGAGGGCAAGGACTTGCTTTATATCGGCTTCTCGTCGGGTATGAGCGGAAGTTTCGACAACATATCCTACATCGCAAAAGGCTTGCGTATCAAATATCCCGACAGAAAGATTATCGTGGTCGATACGCTTGCGGGCGCAGGCGGCGAAGGCTTGCTCGTCTATTATGCAAAGAAAATGCAAAACGAGGGCAAGAGTATGGAAGAAATCGCCGAATGGGTTGAAAATCACAAACTCAACGCGCACCATTGCTTCATCGTCAGCGACCTCATCAACCTTCGCAACAGCGGACGTATTTCCACGCTCGCCGCGCTTTTCGGAATGATAGTGCATATCAATCCCGTGCTCGAACTCACCACGCAGGGCAAAATCGGCATCGTCACAAAGTCAATCGGCAGAAAGAAGTCTATCTCCGAAATGGTCAAGTTTTTCAAGACCAATTACGTCAAGGACGACAACGATTTTATCCTCATCGGACACACGAATTGTCCCGAAGAAGCCCACGCTTTCGGCGCGCAAATCGAGCAACTTTCGGGCGGCGTTCCCGTCAAGTACGGTTACATCAATCGTTTGGTGTCTGGCTGTGCGGGGTATAATGCTCTTGCCGTTTTCTTCATGGGCAAAACAAGAGTTTGAGTGCGCTATTTGGCGTGATACTTCGTCAGCGCGCCACGCCCGTCAATTCACGTACGACTTAGTACGTTAGGATTGCCGTTCGAGGGGCGCTCCCTTGTCTGACGCGCAAATATCGCACTCAAACAGTATAGTATTTGGAGAATAACTGCGGCAATATACATCGCCCGTCAACTCATTTACGAATTGTAAATTAGGGTTGCCGTGCGAAAGTATCTTCCTTGCTCTGCATCTCAATATCGCACTCAAACGGTGTGATATTGATGAATAACTTTGTCTGACGCTCAAATATCGCACTCAAACGGTGTGGTATTCGGAGAATAACTTTGCCTAACGCGCAAGTATCACGCTTAAAACAATGCACTTATTGTTAGAATTTAAAGTTCTAATTATATAACGAGGTACACATATGGCACTTGTTCCTGCAATATGCACGCAATGCGGTGCGCAAATCGAGGTTGACAATACGCACGAGGCAGGTATTTGCAAATTTTGCGGTACGCCGTTCATTACGGAAAAAGCAATCAACAAATACACCACCGTACACAACGTCACTCAAAACATTACAAAAATCATTTACGGAAACGAGAAAGACGAAGCAAGCGACTATTTTAATCGCGGTGTAACTCAACTCAAAATCGAAAACTGGGTTGAGGCATACAAAGCATTCAACAAAGCGTGCAAAACAGCGCCGCAAGTTGCGAAGTATTGGTTGTATTCGGCTGTTGCTCAAACCCAAAATTTAACGTCCCTCGACGAAATTTGCCTCGACGAGGACAGGGATGTTTATTGCGGCAGTACAAGAATTGCGGCGGAGATAAAGAGTTTTTCAAAACTTGCAAACGACGATGATTTCGCACTTGCTAACGACGAATTCGGATTGTCGCTTTGTTCCGATTTTAAGCGCAGCTTCGTTTCCTTTGTCGCGCGCGTGTTGACAAACGACAACTACGACAACGACATATACGCAACTAATATTTTTGTCGGAAACGCAGGGACGGACGCTAAATATCAAAATTTCGTAAACGATTTGTCCGACGAGCTCATAAAAGAAAAAATCGACGGTAAAAAGGCGTTTGCTATTCTCGATGCGTTTGGGTCAAATCTCAGTGACGCACAGAGAAAAGCGTTTGAGGCTATTTGTATTCCCACACCCGACAAACGCGGCAATATAGAAGTCACAAAGTATAACATCGGCGCACTTACGAAGTTTGAAGATATTGTCGTTAAGCGTTCGGATCAACAGTATGAAACCGTAATTCGCGTGCTCGATA
The DNA here is from genome assembly GCA_963593735.1 of Phascolarctobacterium succinatutens. Lineage (GTDB taxonomy): Bacteria > Bacillota > Clostridia > Christensenellales > CAG-917 > CAG-475. The sequence goes on along the minus strand of CAVBBF010000031.1, from coordinate 10,833 downwards.
TGCAAAAAATCGATCTTGCAAAAGTAAAACGCATTGATTTGAATAAGGGTAAAGAGCAACTTGTCGACAAAGTCATATATTGCGATGCAAAAGACGGAAGACATATCGAATTGCGAGGCATGATATCCATCCTCGACGCAAGCGCGGTCGGAAATAAACTGAAAGATTATAAGTTCGACTCGCTTCGACTCGGCGACTATCCGATTATAATTATGTCGGGGAAATTTTCCGAGTACGAGCCAATTCGTTTCGGCTTCAACGTTCCGCCCGAAACTATTATTTGTTTGAAAGACGGCGGCAAAATTAATGCGAGTAGTCCGAGTACGATGAGATTGGGGTATTTGAGCGACGGCGTTTTGCACGACGTGAAACCTGCCGGTTCGGATAACAGCGAGCGTGACGGCATCTATTTTAAGTTTGAGGGTAACGCCGAGCATTATTTTACGCAAGCAATGAAAGAAGGGAAAGTGAAAAGACCTGCAACGTCGAAACTTAAATCGTTTTTCAAAAAATTAACGTTGTAACAGATTAAAAAGCACCGAAAAATCGGTGCTTTTTAATAGTAAATTCCATGAGTATTTGAGTTTTTTGAAGGGTGGGAATCAAAACCTCTTTGGCGTTTTGTCTTCGCCGTTTTTCTCTTTTTCGCCGTTTTTGCGGGTGAGGTATATCGAGGCAAAGATTGCGCTTCCCGCAAGCGCGACGATTATCGCAAGCACAATCGCCACGATTTGAACCGTCGTAAGTCCGTTTATCTTCAAATGCTCTTTTTCGATGTAGCCGACTTTGCCGTCAAATGATACGAGATAGAAGTCGTCGAGCGTTTCGAGTACTTCGACTTGACTGCCGTCGACGATTTGAAGTATGACTTCGCTGTTTTTGTCGGCAGAGGCGTATACGTTGACCATTCCGCCCACTCTGTCGGCGTTGGCTTTGCCGTAAACTTTGTCTTTTTCGTCAACGACTTCGACGTATTCCTCGATTGAGGATGAGTTGACGAAATATGTGTTTTCGCCATACCGAACAATCGTCCACTTTGCGTTGTCGTAGCCTGCGACGTCGCTTATGCGAGCGACCTTTTCGCCTGCTTTAATCTCGATTGCGCCGCTTTGAGAATAGGGAAGAGCGTAAAGCGTTACGTCCTCTTTTGCGACGTATTCGCCGCTTAACGCAGTCGTTTCCGCCTTATTAAAGTCGTCTTTCGATACGATTGCAAGTTTTTCACCGACAAGCGCGTATCTGAGATTTTCGTTTGCGCCTTCGATTGCCTTGTCAATGACGAGGTACACGTCGCTCGAAGCGAGTTGCGTGTTTTCGAGTCTGCCGTCCCACGAGTATTCGAGCGCGCCGTCGTTTGCGGTTGCGAAATAGTATTCGCTTCTTTCCAACGTCGGAAGCGTTGCGCTGAAACTTTGCTTTGTCGTTGCGTGTACGTTGAGCGTGCCGACGAAACTTTCTTCGGCGGTGAATACGACGTTTTCGCCGTCAAGGCATATGCTCGTTATGCTCGCTTTTAGATTTTCCGCTTTAACGGCAATGGTTTGGCTTTGATTTGCGTAATATGTGACGATTTTGTCCTTGAACGCGACGTACGCTTTGCCCGTATAGTCGATTGCAAAGTCGACGGCTTCAGAAAAATCCGCGTTTGCAACGTCGAAAAGTTTCCTTCCGTTGCGGTCTATGCACAAAACGGAATCGGCTGTGAGGACGTAAACGTTCGTGCCGTTTTTGGCGGTGGCGATACGCTTGCCGTTTTCAACGTCGAATATCTTTATGAGCGAGTTGCCGATTGCGGTGTATACGCCGTCGGTTGCGAGCGCATAGAGTTTGTCCGAATAAGCAACGTCCAAAGCGCCCGAAAGTTCGTACGTCTTTGTGGTTTCGCCGTTTGAAATTCTGTCTATTCTGTCTTGGAATACGCAATAAATATCACTCTCGGAAGAAGTGAGCGCAAGGGGGGTATCGGCGAGTTTTTGCTCGGTGAGTACGCCCGATTTGTCAATCGTTGCAAGACGAGAATTGTTTTTGTCTGCGACGATATATCCGTCATTGGCTACGCACAAGTCGACGGGATTGTCGAGGTGATACGCGTCGTTGCCCGTCATCGTTATGGATGTGGTTCTCGAAAGGCTCGATTTGTCGTTTGAGAGAGTGTACACGACGACGCTCTTATTTTCGATTGTGAAAACTCTGTTGCCGAAGGCAAAGAACGCTTGCGGATAGATTTCGGTGTGGAAGAGCAATTCGCCGTTGGTTTTATCGAGGCAAATCAAACGTTTTTGGCTTGTTGCAGGCAGAACTTCGAGGGCATACACTACATCTCCGACGTAGGCTTGCGTGATACTTTGCGTTATCGGGTTCGTTTCAATGGTATTTGAAGCCGTGTCGAATTTAACGAAAAACGCATTTCCGTAAAATGACGGAAAAGTGTAAAGATTGCCGTTTTCGCCCGCAATTGCGTTGGAGCCTGCAAGTTCGTCGGGGGAATCTTCCGCGTCGATATTGTAAGTTACCGAAAGGTTTTTGTCGTAAATCGTCAACGCGCCTTTTGGCGAGTGGGCGTAAAGGAGAGTGCCGTCGCTCGTTATCGAAGCGATACGAGAGGGCGTGGGCAGAGTAACCTCGACCGCGTTTGCGGTTTTGTCGCTTAGGTCTATCGTGTAATACTTGCCGTCCGCTTGCAAAAACGCCACGTTTTCAAGCACGAAAAGGCTTGTTACGCTTTCGAAATCCGTCTCGTAAACGTATGTATCCGACGAGTCGTTGGGGCGCACGAAAAGCGAGCGAACGTCCTTGTCGTACACCAAAAGATATCCCGAGTTTGCGCTGACCAAAGACGGATTTGCCGATTGAAAATAGTTGATTGTGGGGAAAAGTCTGACAAAATCGCTCTCCTGCGCGCTTTCCGCGCTTGCGTATGACGCTATGAAAGCACTCGAAAAAACCGCCGCAAAAATGACGGCAAACAGCAATACTGCCAAAACTTTTTTTGAATTTTCAATCGCTATTTTCATAGGTATAAGTATAATCAAATTGCAACTTTAAGTCAAGATAATAACTTTACTACTTGAAATATTCGTGCGCGTGTGATAATATTTATAAAAAGGTATATATATGGCAAACAAAAAACATTATTATAAAAACCGCGCCCAAAAGAGAAATCAAGAGGGTGCAAACGAGCAAATAGCAAAGTATTCAGAAGCGCAACTCACGCTTTCTCTTGGGGATTTGGGCATAGGCGAATCCACATGCGAACTTCTTTCGAAAAATCGCATTCAGACGGCGGCAGACCTTGTAAAACGCACCGAAAAGGATATGTACAAGGTGCAAGGACTCAACAAAAAGATATTGTTTGAAGTCAAGGACGCTTTGAGGGCGAATGATATGGAATTGCGCCCCGAACCGCAAAAGCAAAATGTAGACGGAGAGCAAAAGAAAAGTGCGGCGGATTTGAGCAAGCAAAACGAATCGGGCGGAGAGCAAAAGGGCAAAACAGACAAGAAAAAACCTCAAAACGACGGGCAAAAACGCGGCGAAAACGATAAAGCGGCGAGCGATAAATCAGAAAAATCCGCAAGAGCGGACAAAAACGAAAAAAATCGCACGTCAAAATTCGGACTTTCCGACCGCGCAAGCGCAAAACCGCAACAAAACAAGAATCAGCAGTCGCAAAAACAAAACGACAAAAACAGACAAAAAACCGTCGAAAAACTCACCGAACCGCTCAAGCCTGGTCAATGGCGCAAAGTGCTTAAAGGCGGAAAGTGGGGATATTCCGACGGATTCAAAATCGTGATTCCCACGATGTACGACGAGATTTTCGCGTTCAAAGAGGGGTTTGCTTCCGTTGAAATCGACGAGAAATGCGGCTATATCGACGAGGAAAACAACGTCGTCATTCCTCTCGACTACGACACCGCTATGAGTTTTTCCGAAGGACTTGCAATGGTTTGCCGAGGGGAAAAGTGCGGCTATATCAACAAAAACAACGAAGTCGTCATTCCGTTCGAATACGACGCAGGCACGCCGTTTGAAAACGGCGAAGCCAAAATAAAAAAGGACGGCAAGTGGGGAACTATAACGCAAGATGGCAAAATAACTTGGATTTAAGGTTTCCTTTGCTCGTGCGCAGGTAAATGAAAAACACTGCCAAAAACACAAAAACTACAAGGATTTCCGCATTGCGAGTCATCGTAATCGCGGTTGTCCTTGTTTTGTTTTTTAGCGTGATTTTCGCGCCGTCCGATGCCGACGCGGTATGTCCCGACGGCTATATCGAAAACGTTAAGGACAAAAATCTCGATTGGCAAAACGGTGAAGACGATCTCAATCTCGAATACGTCAAAACTTGCGTGAAAAATTGGCTTTTTGACCCTCAATACGACTTTTCCGCAGTCGAACAAAATCCTATCGTGATTGCCGTCGTGGATACGGGCATAAACTTCGATCATGAGATTTTCATAGGCAAATGCGACGAAAACGGCGTTGCGACCGACGACGAAACAGGCGCATACGACGTGCTTTTGCGCGACGAAGAATGCAATGTCGTGACCAAAAACACCTATGACAAAAGCAAAAGCGCAACGGACGACGCGTCAAACAGACACGGCACGCACGTTGCCGGCATAATCGCAACTCTCATTCATGAACTCGACCTTGAAAAATATATCAAAATTTTGCCTATAAAAGCCTCCAAGGGCACGAATTTTTCAACCTCGGGCGTTAAAGACGGCATAGCGTTCGCCATCGAAAACGGCTCGGATGTCGTAAACCTTTCCCTTTGCGAGGATAAAGTAGGCAACGAATCTTCCGAATTTAACAAAATGATAACCGACGAATATGCTCAACAGGCGGTTTTCGTTGCGGCGGCAGGCAACGGCGGCAAATCGTCTTCGGCAAAGGACTTTTGGGGCAATGCGTATACCTATTATCCGGCGGCAAGCAAGAACGTCATCGGTGTTATGAATTACACGACGGAAAGCGGCAAAAAGAAACTTGCCACGAAGTCCAATTACGGCTCGGTATACGACATTTGCGCGTCGGGGGAAAATATTTTCAGCGCGGACGGCACGACTACCGATTCCTATAAGTCGATGGACGGCACGAGTATGGCAACGCCGTTTATATCCTTTGCAAGCGCGCTTGCGATGCTCAAAGACAGGGCGTATTGCGCCGTTTCGGGTGAAAAAGAGTGCGGCGCGGTCGATATTGCCAACAGCGTCAGACAATCTTACACCGAAACCATAAATACGGGCGGTTTTTCTCTCGGCGTGTTTGACTTTTCGCAGTTGATTTCAGACGAAGCGAGAATAAAAATAACCGCAAACGGCGACACGGCGCAGTATGTCAACGCTACAAAACAGATAGAATTTCAACTTGACGTGTTTCCGTCCGAATTTGCGCGTTGCGGCTCTGTCGTTTGGAAAGTGAACGGAACAGAAGTTGAAAACGGCGAAAATCAATTCGAGTTTATTTTCACTCCCGAAAACAAGGTCGGCAAGACTACGATAACCGCACAGTGGACTTGCGAAGAGGCAGAAGCCCAAAATCAAACCGCAGAGTGCATTGTGGATGTCAAGTACATCGAGTACGACAAAACGGAGACGGGAAAAATCGAAATCTCAGTAAAAAACGACGGAAAAGACGTTGAAACGACGGACAAAACCCTAAGCGTCGATATCGAAAAGAAGATTGAATTTTCAATCGACGAAAGCATACTCAAAAGCGTGAATCCTCAAACGTCTGTGCATTGGTACGTTGACGACGAGTACGTTGCGGCAGGCAATACGTTTGCATATGCGTTCGAAACGGCAGGCGAGCATTCCGTCAAGGCGAAAATCGGCAACTATTTTACGAGCGAAACGAGCGTATACGTCAGCGAGAGTGAAAAAAACGTTACGCCTTACGATATAACTGCGGTGGCTGTCGTGTGCGTGCTTGTCATTTGCCTTGCGGTCATTATAGTCGGCGTGGCGGTGAAGAAGAAAGTTTGACAATAATCGAATTGTGTTAAAATATGCGATAACTTGCGATTTTACGCAACGAAAAAAAGACTGTTTTCAAACAGTCTTTTGATTTTTTTTGATGTTTAACGTTGCTTACTTGCTTGCTTTGAGTGCGTCCAAAGAGCGGCAGAGAGTGGATTTCTTTCTTGCAACCGTGTTCTTCTTGTAGATGCCGTCTTTGAAAGCGCAGTCAATGACGGAAACGGTTTCGGGAAGGAGTTGTTCTGCAAGAGCGACGTCGCCTGCTTCGATTGCTGCGTTGTATTTCTTGATAGCGGTTTTAACGCGCGCTTTCTTTGCGGTGTTGATTTCGTTTCTCTTGTCGGAAGTGATAACTCTCTTTTTTGCTGACTTAATATTTGGCATATTTTTCTCCTCGTACTTTTGTACTGACTAAATATCTTTGACATATTATCATATTAAGATAAAAGTTGCAACCGTTTTGAATGGATTTTTTGCGATTATGCACAATAATGTTATGAATATTGCAAAAAATTTCGGGATAGTCACTGATATCGCGATCGAAAGCGCGCAGAGCGTAGGGCTTTTGTCTGCTTGCAAAGCAAAACCGCTCTCGTTCGGTATACAAAAGCGCACGCTTAACGTCAAAACGCTTGAACAGGCAAAGCAAATAGGCAGAGAAAGAGGAGTGTATATCACTTTCGATTGCCCCAAATCCGCTCTCGAAAGCCAAAATTCGATAGAATATCTTACCAAACAACTTGCTTTTTCGCTGTCCGAACTTGTCGGAATAGTGAAAAAATCCTCGCCCGTGCTTGTAGTCGGACTCGGAAACCGCCATATCGTTGCCGATTCTCTCGGTCAAAGATGCGTGGAGAGTGTGAAAGTCACAAGATACGTCGAAGCAGGGGGAAGAAAACAGAGTGTTTGCGCGTTTGCGACCGGCGTACTCGGTATGACGGGCATACAGTCCGCCGAACTCATTGCGGGCGCAACGGCGAAAATCAAACCGTCTTGCGTGATTTTGGTGGATTCGCTTGCAACCGGGGCGGTTGCAAGGCTGGGAAAATCCTTTCAGATTTCGAGCGCAGGGATTTTGCCCGGAAGCGGCGTGGGGCAGGATAAAGAACGCATCGACAAGTCTGTTTTGGGTGTTCCCGCATTTGCAATCGGTGTGCCTTTGCTGTTGTCTTTAAGAACGGGAATATACTCTTTTATCAAGGACTTCTTGAGTGAAGAAAAAATAGAGACAAACGAGTATAATTTGAGAAAAAAACTTGCCGACTGCTCATTGTCCGATCTCATTGTCGCGCCTCGCGACATCGACTTTGCCGTAAACCTTTCCTCAAAAATCGTCGCAGGGGCGATAAACACGGCTTTTCGCTTGTAAATCGGCAATCTAACTGGGTCGATTTAAGTTTGAATTTTGCTCGGCAAGCAGAATCGACAATATTTTTCGGTACTTTTTTTCTTCGTTTCCGCCCGTAAAACGGAAGGTGATTTTGCTTTCGTTTTTAAGGGGCGAGACGTATTTTTCAAGAGAGTTTACAACTTTTTCGTTGCCGTCGAAAAAGCGCACGTCGCCGAGAATTTTTGAGATTTCTTTTTTGCAAAACGGATAGTGAGAACAACCGAGAACGACGTTTTTTACGCCTTTGAATTTGAATACCGAATTTGCAAGATAGGGAAGAAGCGCGCGCATATTCAGATTGCCTTGCTTCGAGTTTATGGAAGCCTGAACCTCTATCATCGACGCCAAATCGCTTGTTTCGGCAACTTTTTTGAAGAATTTGCCTGCGCTTTCTCTCGTCAAATCAGTTGCCATAAGCAACCATTCGTTCAAATCGGCGTTTTTTGGCGGCGTTGTCGGCAAAAGTTTGATTGAGTCGTTGTCTTTATATATGCTCGCAGCCGTGTTGCAGGCAAGGACGGGATAGTCGCAGTTGTTTTTTAGGGTGGCTACGGCGCAAGAAACTATATCTTCCACGTCGTTTGCACTCTTTGTTCCGAACGGGTGCGAAGCGTTGTCCGCAAGATAGAAAAAATCGTTGCCCCTGAACTTTTCGAGCATGATTTTTAGGGTGGTGAGTCCGCCTATTCCGCTGTCGTACAAACCTATGGTTGCCATATCGTCTATATATGAAAAAAATTGCGATTTTGACAGCGCATTTTCCGCCTTCGAGTTTTGACACGCATAGAAACAGGCATTCTAATCGTGTGTTTTGAGAATGGCGATATCCCGATTGAAAATTTCTTAAAAAAAATTTCCGTTATCTAATCCGCTGTATTGCCGCATATGCTTTTTGCGAGCCTTTTAGGCAAAAAAATGTAGTTGAAAATGTATAAAAATTATTATATAATTGATATATCCACTTCAAAAGAGGTAAATTATGAAGATTTTTGATACAGACTCAATCCGCAACGTGGCTCTCATCGGCCACTCCGGCGAGGGCAAAACGTCCCTCGCAGAAGCAATGATGTTCGAAGCAAAGACCATCGACCGTTTGGGCAAAGTAGACGACGGTTCGTCCACTATGGACTACGACGACGAAGAAATCAAACGCAAGATATCCATTTCTTTGTCTTTGGGTTACGCAATCTATCGCAATACCAAAATCAACATTCTCGACGCTCCCGGCTTTTTCGACTTCGAAGGAGAAATGGTTGCCGCACTCCACGCAGCAGACAGCGCAGTCGTCGTTACAAGCGCAACCGGGTCTATCACCGTCGGCACCGAGAAGGCTCTCGAACTGTGCCAAGAAAAGAAAGTTTCCGCTCTCATTTTCGTCAACGCCGTTGACAAGGACAACAGCGACTTTATGGGCACCGCAAGAGCAATTATGGCAAAATATAAGAGCGTTATCCCCATCGAACTTCCCATTATGGAAGGCGGCAAAATGGTGGGTTGCGTCGACGTTCTCACCGACAAGGCATACGATTTGCAAGGCAAAGAAATCGCAGTGCCTCAAAATATGCAAGCAGACGTTGAGGAATTCAATTCCAAACTTATGGAACTCATTGCCGAAACCGATGAGGAACTTATGATGAAATTCTTCGACGGCGAGAAATTCACCGAAGAAGAAATTCAAAAAGGCTTGCACGCCGCAATCGCAGACGACATTTTCGTTCCTCTCGTTGCAGGCAACGCGCAAACGTCGAAGGGCGTAAAACGCCTTATGGACAAACTCGTCGATCTTATGCCGCATCCGCAAAGAGCGCACAAGATCAAAGCGCTTGTAGACGGCAAGGAAACCGAAGTCGGCGTAGATCCGTCCGCTCCTTTCTGCGCGCAAATCATCAAATCCGTCGTCGACCCTTACGTCGGAAAACTTCTTATCTTCAAAGTTCTCGGCGGCAAACTTTCAAGCGGCGACAACGTGTTCAACGCAAGCGTTGAAAAACCCGAAAAAATCGGCACGCTTTACGTCCTCAAAGGCAAAAAGCAAGAACCCGTCGATTGCCTCAACGCAGGCGACATCGGCGCTGTTGCAAAACTCGTTTACACCAACACCAACGACACTCTCGTTGCCTCTGCCGATTCAAAGATTGAGTTTGAAAAAATAGAATTCCCCAAGCCCGTCATCTCTTATGCGGTCAAGGCTCTTAAAGACGAAGAAAAAGCAATTCAAGGTCTTATCAAAATGCAAGAAGAAGACGCAACGTTCAAGGTCGAAAAGAACGTCGAAACAGGCGACGTGCTTATCAGCGGTCTTGGCGAGGCTCAACTCGACATTATGTGCAAGCGCGTAAAAGCCAAACTCGGCATCGACATCACTTGGCAAGAGCCGAGAGTCGCATATCGCGAAACCATCCGCAAGACTTCGCAAGCGGAAGGTAAGCACAAAAAGCAATCGGGCGGCGCAGGTCAATACGGCGACGTGTTCATCAAGTACGAACCGGGTGCGGAAGACGGTCAATTCGAGTTTGTCGACGCAGTCGTCGGCGGCGCGGTTCCTCGTCAATTTATCCCTGCAGTCGAAAAAGGTTTGCGCGAAGCAATCAAGCACGGTGTTTTGGCAGGCTATCCGCTCGTCAACCTCAAAGCCACGCTTTACGACGGCAAATATCACCCCGTCGACAGCAAGGAAATTGCATTCGTCACCGCTGCAAAACTCTCTTACGCTGACGGTATCGCGGCGGCTGGTCCTTGTTTCCTCGAACCTATCGTTGAAGCAAAAGTCACCGTTCCCGACGAGTATCTCGGCGACATCCTCGGAGATATGAACAAGCGTCGCGGTCGTATTCTCGGAACGGATATGGCAAACGGCAAGCAAATCATCACCGCAGAAGTTCCGCAAGCCGAAATGTTCCGTTATGCAACCGATCTTCGTTCAATGACTCAAGGTCGCGGCAGATTCGAGATGCACGTCGTGCGTTACGAAGAAGTGCCTGCAATGAACAATGACAAGATTATTGCGGATGCTAAGAAGCGCGAAGAGGAAGCCAACAAAAAATAACGCACTATTGAGCAAATAACTTCGGCAACGCTCTTTTGCGCACTCGTCACGTACGATAAGTACGTTGGGCGAGTTCGCAAAAGAGCGTTTTCTTGTTCTTTATCTCAATATTGCGTTATTTTGAAAAAAATTGTGATTTTTGAGAATTGTCAACTCATTTACGTCAAGTAAATTAGGGTTGCCGTCGGGGTGCTTCTTCCTTGTTCTTCATCTAAATATCGACATCATTTATAAGTTCTATTGAGCAAATAACTTCGTCAGAGTCTCTCAATCGAGAGACTCTGACTTGTTATTACGCAGAAATATTTATGAAAATAATACAAAATTAAAATTTCCCCTTTCCTCACGTGTTTGGACTTCGGCGTTTGCGAGGCAATCCGCCTCGTTCGCTTTGGCTACAACACATTCAC
>CAVBBF010000030.1:0-21703 GCA_963593735.1 Phascolarctobacterium succinatutens | reverse complement strand
AGCCGAAAAAAGTTATATCGTCCCGTTCGTCCACAAAACGCAAGATAATGGTTGAAATAAGGGTGGAATAGCGCAAAAAGCCCGAAAACCGACAAAAAATAATAACCTAACTTGGAAATTCAAGTTAGGTTATTCGTGGTGACCCACCGGAGATTCGAACTCCGGACCATCGCATTAAAAGTGCGGTGCTCTACCGGCTGAGCTAGTGAGTCATTTGGCAGGGGTAGCTGGATTTGAACCAACGAATGCCAGAATCAAAATCTGGTGCCTTACCGCTTGGCGATACCCCTACAACGCAGTCTATCTTATCACCAAACCAAAGTTTTTGCAACAAATATACTGCACTTTTTTGCCGAATACAAATAATTTTTCTTCGGCTGTGACAGATGACCAAATGTTTGATTGTCCGCCCGTTCGAATCCGAGGATGTTGTTGTCGGACTCAAACTATACAACTCTTTTTAGAGCGATGTAACAAAGTGGGGTGAATAGTGGGATTCGCGCCGTTTGACCTATGCCGAGCGACTCGCGCAACACAGGCACACATCTTTATGCGATTCCGTACGACTTTTGGAAGGTCTACACTATCACGCCGGGGCAGTCAAACAATTCACAGGATTGTTTGATTGTCTGCCCGTTCGAATCCGAGGATGTTGTCGTCGGACTCAAACTATACAACTCTTTTTAGAGCGATGTAACAAAGTGGGGTGAATAGTGGGATTCGCGCCGTTTGACCTATGCCGAGCGACTCGCGCAACACAGGCACACATCTTTATGCGATTCCGTACGACTTTTGGAAGGTCTACACTATCACGCCGGGGCAGTCAAACAATTCACAGGATTGTTTGATTGTCTGCCCGTTCGAATCCGAGGATGTTGTCGTCGGACTCAAACTATACAACTCTTTTTAGAGCGATGTAACAAAGTGGGGTGAATAGTGGGATTCGAACCCACGACCTCCAGGGCCACAACCTGGCACGCTAACCAACTGCGCTATATCCACCATAATGGCGAGCCTGAAGAGATTCGAACTCCCGACACACGGCTTAGAAGGCCGTTGCTCTATCCTGCTGAGCTACAGGCTCACTTGCATTAGACGCTCAAAGATTGTTTGAGTATTTTTTGCGGTAATGGAGCGGGCGATGGGAATGCCGCAGTTGTGCATGCAACATATTCCACTAAACCGCAAGCCGTTTTAGACAGGTTTTGTACGATGCGGCAATCTCGCTTTATGCTCGATGCGGACCGTCCAATTCCCGTCAAAGACGGTAATGGAGCGGGTGATGGGAATCGGACCCACGCAATCAGCTTGGAAGGCTGACATTCTACCATTGAACTACACCCGCACGGACTCAAATTGCACTTTTTTGGAGCAATCTACAATTCAATGCTTGACAATATTACCACATCGGCGTATTTATGTCAACAAAATTTAGATTAGATTTACGATTTTGACGGTAAATTTTCCGTCTTGAATAACCGCGTATGCGTATGACGGCGAGCCCGAAAGCGGCGAGTAAATCGAGCCGGGACATACAAACGTAATGCCTGCGTTTTCGTCGATTTGCGCAAAGTGCGTATGCCCGTAAAAAACGAGGGCGCAACCGAGTTCGCGCGCTCTCAAATCGAGTTCCAAAAGGCTGCGTTTGACGTGATATTTGTCGCCGTGAGTGAGCAAAACGCGCACCCCGTCTATTTCGACGACTTCTTCGTCGCAAAAGTCGTATCTGTCGCAGTTGCCTTTTACGCCGTGAAAGCCCTTGTGACACATCAAATCGCCGAGAGAACCCAATCCGTCGCCGAGAAAGAAAACGCATTTGCTTTCGTTTGCAACGTCGATGAGGCGGCTTGGAAGCGGCATATTGTGACTGTCGGAAAATGCGGCGATAGTGTTCATGATTTTAGGTGCGTTCGGCGAGTTTTTCGAGCATAGCGTGCAAGGCTCTGCCTCTGTGACTGACGGAATTTTTTTCGGCTTGCGACGCTTCGGCAAACGTTTTGTGAAGTTCGTCGCTATAAAAAAGCGAGTCGTATCCAAAACCTTTGCTTCCGCGTTCTTCGGTCATAATCGAGCCTTCAACGCGGCCTTTTGCGGTGATAAACTCGCCGTTCGGATAACAAATGGTGATTACGGTTGCGAAATGCGCGCGTCTGTTTTCCACTCCGTCGAGGTTTTTGAGAAGCAATCGACGATTCGCCTTGTCGTCGTGTTCTTCGCCTGCGTAGCGAGCGGAATAAACGCCCGGCGCGCCGTTTAACGCATCCACCATAAGTCCTGTATCGTCGGCAAGCGTCGGCATGTTGCAAATGTCGCAAACGGTGCGTGCTTTGAGGTACGAGTTTTCTTCGAGAGTAGTCCCCGTTTCCTCGACGTCTATATCGATGCCGAGTTCTTTGAGAGAAAGCAATTCGTCAAACGAGTTGCCGAGGATTGCTTTGATTTCACTGAGTTTGTGGGCGTTGTTTGTGGCAATTGCAAGTTTCATAATAAGTCCTTACACCTTGCGATTTATGGATTTTGCAACGTTGATAAAGTGGTCTGCGATACGCTCGGAATCCGATGCGAGGGAGAGATATTGCGCTCCTACGTCGGGAGTACAATCTCCTTGTTTGAGCCGCGCGATATGATTTGCACCCATCTCCTCTGTGAGGTCGTCGATGTTGTCCTCGATTTCGTTTGCTTCGTCAAAGGAGGACGAATCGCAGTTGACGTACGCTTTCATAACTTTTTGGAACAAATCGTCTATGCGGCTTTGAAGGTGACGAACCTCTTGAATTGCGACATCCGAAAATGTTTGATTGGAATCTTTGAGTTTGTCGGCGTATTCGACGATGTTTTCCGCATAGTCGCCCACTCGCTCGAGGTCGGTTATCGTGCGGAACGTAGTTGCAAGATAGTTGTGGTCGGCGTCGTTCATCTCGAGTTTGGAGAGGTTGACGACGAATCTTGCGATTTCCCTGTTCAAAAAATTGAGTTCGTTTTCGTTTTTGCGGAATTGATCTATATCCGAATAGTCGAGCGTACAAATGATATTGCAAGCGATATCGTAGTTGTGAAGCGCGATTTCCGCCATATTGACGATTTCGTTTTTTGTTTGTTGAACTGCGATAGGCGGCGTTTTGAGCATATGCTCGTCGAGATAGAACATATGTTCTGCGGGCTGTTCCTCCGCTTTTTTCTTGTCGGGCAGAATCTTGCAAACGAGTTTCACCGACAAGTTGGTGATAGGAAGCATTATGATGACCGTAATGACGTTGAATATCGTATGGAACATCGCAAGTTGCGTTTGCGGAACGCCGGGGAACATCTTTTCAAACAAATAGCCGTATGTGATGACCTTTTCGGGATTGACGGCTTTTGAGATTTCGCGCATCATAAGCCCCGCAATCATAAAGATAATCACGCCCGATATGTTGAACAAAAGGTGCAGGAGCGCGGTGCGCTTTGCGTTGGTGCTCGAAGTGAGACCTGCGATGATTGCAACCACGCACGAGCCGATGTTGGAACCCATCGTGAGATAGATGCCTTGATCGAGACTGATAAGTCCCGTAAACGCCATTGTGATCGCAACGGACGTCATAACCGACGAACTTTGAATTATGGCGGTGAGAATCGCGCCTATCACGACGAGGAGAATGGGATTCGATATGGACGCGAGGAAGTTTTTGACGGAATCGAGAGCGGCAAATACTTCCATTGACGCACTCATCATGTCGAGACCCACGAACAGCATACCGAAGCCTGCGAGGATGCCGCCGATTTTCTTTACGATGTCCTTTTTGGCAAATGCCATCGTAAACGCTCCGATGCCTGCAAATGTCGCAAACACAACGCCGGTGGATATCGAGTTTTCAAACATACCGAGTGCGGTGATTTGACCGGTGATTGTCGTGCCGATGTTCGCGCCGTAAATTACGGTTGCGGCTTGCATCAGCGACATAATGCCGGCATTGACAAAACCGATGACCATAACCGAAGTTGCGCCCGACGATTGGATCGCCGCCGTTGCTATGGTGCCTATGCCGACGCCTACGAGTTTGCTCTTTGACGTTCTTGCAAAAAGTTGTTTGAGTTTGTTTGAACTGACTGATTCGAGATTGGCACTCATCATGGTGCAGGCGATTAGGAAAATGCCTATGCCTGCTATCAGAGATAAAACTGCCGTTGCGATTTGGACGGGTGTCATAAACAAGTTGTATTTTGCACGCCTATGCGTGCGTGTGGGCGATGCCCGTGCGGCTTTTGCCGTGTCTTCTTACAATCCGATTGTTGCCTATCATAATTATAGAGAAAAAACCGACGATTGTAAAACGGAATACAAAACTTGCTTGTAAAACGGCAAAATGCGCTTAGAAACACGATATGTGTTATACGATTATGCAACACGAATCGTGTATAAGCGTGTTGAAAAAGAGACGAAAATTACGAATTCAAGGTTATTTTGGAGTAAAAATGCAAAAATAAAACACGATTCGTGCAATGAATCGTGCGATAAATAAACCTAAATTCAAAAATTTGTATACAATAAAAAAATACCGACTTAGGTTGTTTTGGACTGATGGAATGGTCTGAAGTCGTCGTCCTCGTGCAAATTTCCCGTCAAGTCGTTTTCAAGCAGCAATCCTCGTTGAACCGAATGATAACCGTATTTTGCTCGTATCTCGTCAATGGTTTTTTCGAGTTTGTCGGCTTTGTCGCTTTGCTCGTCAAACAAACTCATTTGTATTCCGTCCTTGTTATCAAGCCTTATTGCGGCAACCGTGATTGCCCGAAGCGGCTCGCCGAAGTTGTGTATTTTTTCAAGCAAGCCTATCGCCGCTTTTGCGATTGCGCCCGAATTTGCCGTCGCAGGAGAAATCTGAATCTGTTTCGTAGTCCATTGCAATGCGGGATTTTTTATGGAAAGTCCCACGCCGTTTGCCACGAGGTTGTAACTTCTCAGGCGCAGCGCAACCATATCCGAAAGCGCGTATATCACGATTTTCGCTTCTTGCAGATTTTTTATGTCGCGTGGCGTGGTCGTGCCGTTTGAAACGCTCTTGGGAATGCGAACGTCATAGTAATGCTTGACCTCTTCGGTTTCTATCCCTTGGGCGGCGTTTACCATATTGTCGGCGACGATTCCGAAAATGTGACGCAAAGCGTCACGGTCGGCGTTTGCGAGTTGTCGTATGGTGCGAATGTTGAGTTTCGTGAGTTTTTCGGACGTTTGGCGACCTATCATAATCATCTCGGACGGCGACATGTCGCCTATTACGTCCATATAATGTTCTTTGTCGAGAACGGTGGTCGCGTCGGGTTTTTTGAGGTCGCTTCCGAGTTTTGCGAGAGTTTTGGTAAACGATACGCCGACTGAAATGGTGAGTCCCGTCTTTT
Organism: Phascolarctobacterium succinatutens; assembly: GCA_963593735.1. Lineage (GTDB taxonomy): Bacteria > Bacillota > Clostridia > Christensenellales > CAG-917 > CAG-475. Next base: position 16,327 of record CAVBBF010000030.1, on the reverse strand, counting down.
CTTTTACAAGCGCGCGCAACTTGTTCGCGATTTGTTCGCCGTTGCCGAAAAGTTTTTCGGAGCCGGTCACGTCAAGCCAGCACTCGTCGATGCCGAATCTTTCCACTCGGTCTGTAAATTGCGTGTAAATTTCAAAAACTTGCTTCGAATATTTGACATACTCGTCAAAGTGCGGAAGAACAAACACGATGTCGGGGCATTTTTGCCGTGCCGACCACAGCGTTTCGCCCGTTTGAACGCCCGCTTTCTTTGCGAGTTGATTTTTAGCAAGCACTATGCCGTGCCTTGCTTCGGGATTTCCGCATACGGCAAGAGGCATCCCGTCGTATTCGGGATGCAGTTTTTGCTCTACCGAAGCGTAGTAGTTGTTCAAGTCGCAATGCAGTATTGTTTTTCCCACAATTTGATTATACACAATTTTGCCTTGCAAAACAAGAGGTTGTAGTTTATAATATTTCATAGGCAATAATTTTTGCGCGGCGGCGCGCGAGGAGAGATATATGATTTTGGTTACGGGCGGAGCGGGCTACATCGGCTCCCATTGCGTAAGAGAACTCAAAGAAAGAAATATGGACGTCGTTGTTTACGACAATCTCGTCACGGGGCACATCGAGTCCGTGCCCTCGGACGTGCCATTTGTGAAAGGCGACATCTTTGATGTCGACCTCTTGCGTTCGACCTTCAGTAAGTACGGCGTTGATTCCGTCATTCACTTTGCGGCGTACTCGCTAGTGGGCGAGAGTATGACAAACCCTGCCAAGTACTATCACAACAACGTCGCAGGCACTCTCTCGCTTTTGGACGCTATGATTGCCGAAAACGTCAAGTATCTCGTGTTTTCGTCGTCTGCGGCGACCTACGGCGATTGCGGCGACGGGTTGATAACCGAAGACAGCCCGCAACATCCCACCAGCGTGTACGGTCAAACCAAACTTATGATGGAACAGTTTATGCAGGACTATGACAAGGCGTACGGTCTTAAATACGTCGCTCTTCGCTACTTCAACGCGGCAGGCGCGCACAGAAGCGGCGAAATAGGCGAGGCTCACAATCCCGAATCACACCTTATCCCCATCATCTTGCAGGTTGCAAACGGCACGAGAGACCACATCGGCATCTTCGGCGACGATTATCCCACGCCCGACGGCACTTGCGTGAGAGATTACATTCACATCACCGACCTTGCAGACGCACATATTCGCGCTCTCGATTATCTCAAAAACGGCGGCAAATCCACCTATTACAATCTCGGCAACGGCAACGGATTCAGCGTCAAAGAGGTCATCGACGTCACCGAGCAAGTTACGGGACGCAACATAAAAAGAAGCGTCGAAGCAAGGCGACCCGGCGACCCCGCAACGCTTGTCGCGTCAAGCGAAAAGATAAAGAGAGAACTCGGCTGGAAGCCGCAATACGACAGCCTCGAAAGCATAATTTCATCTGCTTGGAAGTGGCATTCCACTCATCCGCACGGCTTCGAGAAGTAAGTTTTCCTTTCTTTGAAAGGATTTTTGGCAAAGCGGGGCGACAATGCGTCGTTGCGCTTTGTTCAAATATATTTTAATACACACGATGTGACGTTTTCGTCGCATCGCAACGTCGAATTTCTTTGCATAAAAGTGCAATAAATCAATCGATTTTCGACGATAGGGAGGCAGATATGAGAGTAAGAAAAGCCATTATACCTTGCGCCGGATTCGGCACAAGATTTTTGCCGGCAACGAAAGTGTTGCCAAAAGAACTGTTGCCGATTGTGGACACGCCTACGCTTTGCTACATCGTGGACGAGGCGGTCAAGAGCGGTATCGAGGAAATCGCAATCGTCATTTCTCCTCAAAAAGAGAGTATAAAACGCCTTTTCGAGCCGAACGTCGCGCTCAACGAACAGTTGTCCGCATGCGGCAAAACGGCAGAGTTGGCGCTTGCAAACAGGGACTACGGCGCAAAAATCACGTTTGTGGTGCAAAGGACTATGAACGGCAACGCAAACGCCGTCAAAATCTGCGAGGAGTTTGCAGGCGGCGAGCCTGTTGCGGTGCTTTTCGGCGACGATTTGATGTACGTCGGCGAGGGCGAAAGACCCGTCACAAAGCAACTTATCGACGCGTATTACGCAACGGGCGGCGCGACTATCGTGGGTTGTCAGCGCACGAGCGAGGAAGTGGCAAGACGTTGCGGCGTTATGATAAAAAGCAAAGCCATAGATGAAAAAACCACATTGATTGACGGCATAATCGAAAAACCGAAGGGCGAGTTGCCAAGCGAACTCGTATCTCTCGGCAGATTTGTGCTTGCGCCGTCCATATTCGAGGCAATCGAGCGCACTCCGTATGTGAACGGCGAGGCTTATTTGTCGGACGCAATCGGCATTCTCGCAAAAGAAAAGGCGGTTTGCGCATACGAGTTTTCGGCACGCCGCTACGACGTCGGCAACAAGGAAGGCTATCTCGAAGCGACCGTCGAATATGCGCTCCGAAATAAAGACCTAAAAGATGAGTTTTCTGAATATATAAAACAAAAATTTTGAAAATAGGCGGTTAGAATATCGATTTTACCGCAAATTTTCAAACTTGAATAACAAACGACAGACAATTAAGTACGGCAACGTTTTGAAAGGGAAAGAGTATGCAAAGGACTTGCGACATCTGCGGCGATAGAGAGGCGACTCTTTTTGAAAGCGTGATTATCGACAATAATCCCGTCGAGTACGGCTATTGTCGCGAGTGCTACGAAAACGCTTTGAAATGCGGAAAAAATCCGCACGAAGAAGCGAATTTCAGACTTTCTCGCCGAGATAAAGAATGCAAATTTTGCGGATATACGGTTGAAGATTTTGAAAAAAACTTCCTTTTCGGTTGTGCGAATTGCTATTCTCAAATGCGAAAAATCGCTCTTGAAGCGGCAAGCAAATCGCAAGGCGTAAACGCCGAGTTTTTGCACGCTCACGCCCCGAAGAACACCGTTTTCACCATACTCGATTTGAAAGGCTCACAAGGCGCATACGATGTTCGAAACGATAATCTAAACGACAATTTCGAGCGTTTTGACGAAAACGGCTCGCAATCGGGCGTAAACGGCGAACTTTTGAAGTCGGCAAAGGACTGTACGATAAACGAACTTGTCAAAAACAACGTCGTTTCCTCTCGCGTACGGCTTGCAAGAAACGTTACGGGGCTTGAATTTCCTCGCAATATCAAGACGACCGACCAACGAGTTGTAGACTTAATGAACGGTGCGTATGCGGCGGCGCAAGGTGTGTTCGAGGCAAGGCTTTTGCCTATGAACAAACTCAAAAAGGAGCAGAAAAAGGCGCTTATCGAGCGGCATTTGATATCCCTTGCTCTTGCAAACAACACGCAAAACGGCGCGGCAATCGTCGAGGGCGACAAAAAATTCGGCATATCCGTGATGATAAACGAGGAGGACCACATAAGGGAGCAATGCGTCGAGGAAGGATTTAGTCTGAAAAGCGCATACGAAAGACTGCGAGTTTACGACGAAAGGCTCTTGCACACATTGCCTATCGCATACGATCCGCAACTCGGTTTTTTGACTGCGTGTCCGACCAATCTCGGTACGGGTATGAGGGCTTCTTGTATGCTGTTTTTGCCTGCGTTGAAACGCGCGGGTGCAATCGAGGACGCGCTCAAAACTTTCAAGAGCGAATTCGGATTGACGGTTCGAGGCGTGTACGGAGAGGGTAGCGAAGCGGCTTACGATATGTATCAAATATCCAATTCTTTGACGCTCGGCGTAAGCGAGGACGAGATTATTTCGCAAGTCGAACAAGCGGTTGCGAGAATGTGCTATTGCGAACGCGTCGCGCTCGAAAAACTCGTCAAGGAAAGACAGACCGAACTGTTGGACGGAATATCGAGAAGTTACGCCGTGCTTAAAGGCGCGTATGCGCTCACGGCGCAGGAACTTATGAAACTGCTCGTCGATGTGAAAATCGGCGTTATACTGGGCATTTTGCCCATAAAATCCACTGCGATAACGGACGAAATGATATGGGCGTGTTCCGCCTCGTCCTTGCAGATTTTGACAAACGGAAGTTCCGAGGAAGAGCGCGACAAAATGCGCGCTCGCATAGTGAGAGAACTTCTGGCGGAGGAAAAATGATAACCTATTCCGATAATGCGCGACTTGTGCTTCAAAAGGCAAGCGAACTTGCAGTGCGCACGGGCGGACTTGTTTGCACCGAACATATTTTGTTCGGACTTTTGGACGTTGACGGCTCTGCGGCGCAGAGATTACTTAATCAATGCGGCGTGTACGAGGACGACGTAATTCGCGTGTTTTCGCCTATGCCGACTCGTCCCAACGTCGAGATGTCTACAAGGGCGGCAAGAGCGGTGCAAAGCGCAAAGGACGTTGCGATGAGGCTCGGCTCGCAAGTTGTGGGAACCGAACATATTTTGTACACGATTCTCGACGAAACGTCGTCGGTTGCAAGCGAGATATTGCGAGCAAAGGGCATCGACCCCGAATATCTGCAACGGCTCACATACAGCGCAATCGTGTCGAGCGGCGGAGGCAGGGCGGAGATGTGCCTTGCAAACGGAAACGAGGAAAGCGTAAACGACGTTTTGAGCGGTTACATATCCGATTTCTTCGGCGAAAGCGAAAAGAAAGGAGTCAATCGTCAAGGACAAGACAGCGGCGAAAACGCTTTGCACAACGGCTTTGAAAGCAATAAAAACGCGTTTGGAAAAGCGGATAATTTCTATGAAAATTCACGCAAAAACGACGAAAATTCCGATTTCGATTTGTCAAAATTCGGCACGGATTTGACGGCGAAAGCACGCGACGGAAAACTCGACCCCGTCATCGGCAGAGGCAAGGAAACCGAGAGAGTGATTCAGGTGCTTTGCCGCAGAACGAAAAACAATCCCGTGCTTATAGGCGAACCCGGCGTGGGCAAAAGCGCGGTTATAGACGGACTTGCGCAGCGTATAGTTTCGGGCGACGTTCCCGACGCGTTGAGGGGAAAAATCGTGTTCTCGCTCGACCTTACTTCGCTCGTTGCCGGCACGAGGTATAGAGGTGACTTCGAGGAAAGGCTCAAAGCAACGCTCAACGGCATAAAACAAAGAGGCAACGTGCTTCTGTTTATCGACGAAATTCACACCATACTCAAAGCGGGTTCGAGCGAGGGCGGACTTGACATCGCAAACATCCTAAAACCCATGCTCGCAAGGGGCGAACTGCAAACGATAGGCGCGACCACGCTTGAAGAATATCGCAAGCAATTTGAACAAGACAGTGCGTTAGAACGCCGTTTTCAACCTGTTTTGGTGGAAGAGCCGAGCGTTTCGGACACCATAGAAATTTTGCAGGGATTGAAGCCGAAATACGAGGCTCATCACGGCGTAACCATAACCGACGAAGCAATATCCTCGGCGGCGATTTTGTCGGACAGATACGTTGCGGACAGATTCCTTCCCGACAAGGCGATCGACCTTATCGACGAAGCGGCTTCGAGAAAGAAGATTTTTTCCTTTACCACGCCGAGCGAAATCCGAGATTTGGAAAACAAAATCAAGCAAGCAGACCTTGATTTGTGCGAGGCGAAACGCAGAGATAATTTTGAACTTTGCGTAAAATATAAGGCGCTCCGCGACGACTATATAGAGCAAAAAGAAAAAGCCGAAATCGAATGGAAAGAGAAGTGCGCAAACACCGATTTGTCCATAGGCGAGGACGAAATCGCCGAAGTGGTGGGCAACTGGACGGGAATCCCCGTAAAGCGTATCACCGAGGGCGAAAGCGAAAAACTCGTCAATCTCGAAAAGACGTTGCAATCGAGGGTTATCGGACAAGACGAGGCTTGCACGGCGGTGGCAAAGGCGGTAAAACGCGCAAGAGCAGGACTTAAAGACCCCAAACGCCCCATAGGCTCGTTTATTTTCTTGGGTCCGACGGGCGTTGGTAAAACCGAACTTGCAAAGGCGCTCGCAAGCGCGCTTTTCGGCGACGAAGATTTGCTCGTTCGAGTGGATATGAGCGAATATATGGAAAAAGACAGCGTGTCGAGGCTCATAGGCTCTGCGCCGGGACTCGTGGGATTCGAAGAGGGCGGACAACTCACCGAAAAGGTGCGCAGAAAGCCCTATTCCGTCGTGCTTTTCGATGAAATCGAAAAAGGACACCCCGACATATTCAACATCTTGCTTCAAATCCTCGAAGACGGCATACTCACCGACAGCCACGGCCGCACGGTAAGTTTTAAGAACACGGTGATAATTTTGACGTCCAACATCGGCGCAAAAGAAGCCGCAACGCCGCAAAGAACGCTTGGTTTTGCAAGCGAAAAAAGCGTTAAAAGCGAGGGCGAAAGAGTGCGCCAAAGCCATATTCAAGCACTGAAAGGCGCAATGAAACCCGAAATTATCAACCGTATCGACGAAATCGTCGTGTTCAAAAAACTCGACAAAGAAAACTTGTTCAAGATTGCGGATTTGATGTTTGCCTCGCTTGAAAAACGCCTCGAGGCGAGGGATATAACGGCGCATATCACGCAGAGTGCGAAAGAGTATATCGTGAGCGAGGGCTACGACGCAGAATACGGCGCAAGACCGCTTCGCCGCACCCTTCAAAGGCTTGTCGAGGACAAGTTGAGCGAAAAACTTATTCGTTCCGAAATATCGCCAGGCGACAAGATTACTATTGATTACAAAGACGGCGCACTTGTATTTGAAAAACTTTGAGAAGTTAAATCAATATAAACATCAATTTACTCTTGAAATTAAATATAAAACTTGCTATAATGCAGGTATAAAGAACTTGGAGGTTACTTTATGAGAATCGAAATATTCGGCAAGAATTACAATCCCAGTGATTCACTCAGAGCAATCACCGAAAAAAAGTGCGCAAAACTCGAAAGACGTTTTGAGGACGAAAACGCGGAAGTTAAGTTCACCGTGACCTACGAAAACGGCGACTACACCACGGATATGGTTGTTTCGAGCAAGGGCATATCCTATCGTGCAAGCGCGATGAGCGGCTCTCCGTTTGACAATCTCGACGAGGTTATTCCCAGACTGCTCGGACAGATGAGAAAGCAAAAAGACATTTGGGGCAAGGACAAAAAAGGAACGCCCAACGTCTATGACGAAGAAGTTGAGGGCGAAGAAGAATAAATGAAAGTCGGCATATCGACGGCAACGTTTTTCACAAAAGTTTTGACCGAGGATTCGTTCTCGGTCATTAAACGTTTAGGGGCGGACACTTGCGAGGTGTTCCTCACCACCTTTTATGAGTACAGAGCCGCCTTTGCGCAACTTCTTAAAGAACGCAAGGGCGATTTTGACGTTTATTCGGTACATTCGCTCAACACGCAGTTCGAGCCGCAACTGTTCAACAAAGCGCCCCGTACTTACAACGACGCGGAAGAAATATTCCGCTCGGTGCTGTCGGCAGGAAGAACGCTCGGCGCAAAAGCGTACACTTTCCACGCACAGGCAAGATTGAAACAGAGCGTGTACATCGACCCGAAGTTCGTGGGCGAGCGTATGACAAAACTCGGCGCAATCGCAAGCGAGTACGGCATAAAACTCTGCCTTGAAAACGTGCATTGGGCAACTTTCGATTCGCCCGAATTTTTTAGGCAAATGAAGCCGTATGCGAGCGGTATCGGCACCGTTTTGGACATAAAACAAGCAAGACAGTCGGGCTACGACTGGCGAGAGTACATCGATGTTATGGGCGGTGACCTTACAAACGTTCACGTCAGCGACGTAAAAGACGGCAAAATCGCAATGGTGGGCAAGGGTGAGTTTCCGTTCAAGGAACTTGTGGCAAGGCTCAAAGACGTCGGCTACGACGGACCGCTTATCATCGAGCAGTACGCAGGAAATTACGATTCCGTCGACGAAATTGCGGAATCCGTACAATATCTTAAAAACATTTTGGAGGCATAAACGCTATGCAAATCAAGTTTGATTTCAACAATATGATGGAATCGTCCATCGGCGAGCAAGGCATCACCGAGAAAGAAATAGAGTCCGTTCTCGACAAGGCGCAGGACAGTTACGCGTACTTCGAGAAGAATCGCGGCACAGGCTGGATGGGTTGGGCGGAACTTCCGTACAATCAAGAAGAAGTCGTCAGAGATATCATCTACACGGCGGCGGAAGTGAGGGCGCATTACGAGAACTTCGTGGTTTTGGGTATCGGCGGAAGCGCGCTCGGTCCTATGGCGGTGTTCAACGCGCTTTGCCATTTCAGATACAACGAACTCGACCCAAAAAAGCGCGGCGTGAAATTCTATGTCGAGGACAACGTAGACCCCGAACGTATGCTTGCGCTTTTGGACGTTATCGACGTTGAAAAGACTATGTTCAACGTCATCACAAAGAGCGGCGCGACGAGCGAAACGATGAGCCAATATCTCATCATCACCGACATTTTGAAAAAGAGATGCGGCGACGACTGGGCAAAACATATCATCGCAACCACTTCGCAAAGCAAGGGCAACCTCATCAAACTCGCAAAGAAAGAGGGCTTCAAAACCTATTACATACCCGACGGAGTGGGCGGACGTTTCAGTGAACTTTGCCCCGTCGGACTTCTTCCCGCAGCGGTGCTCGGCATAGACATCATCGGTCTTTTGAGAGGCGCGGCGGATATGGACAAGGCGTGCAACTCGTCCGATCCCTACAAGAATCCCGCGCTTATGGCGGCGGTGCTTCAATACATCGCTATGGAGCAAAAGGGCAAAAACATTTCCGTTATGATGCCTTATGCGGACAGCCTCAAACTTATGGCGGACTGGTACTGCCAACTTTGGGGCGAGAGTCTCGGCAAAGCGGTGGATTTCGACGGCAACGTAGTGCATAAAGGTCAAACCCCCGTCAAGTCTTTGGGCGTTACCGACCAACACTCGCAAGTGCAACTTTACACCGAAGGTCCGTTTGACAAGGTCGTCACGTTCATCGGCGTGAAGAAGTACAGAGGCGACGTGGTCATCGCAGACGGCGCGGAAGAATTTGCTGACGTAAACTTCCTTTGCGGTCACACTATGGGCGAACTTATCAACACCGAAAGAGAAGCGACCGAATACGCGCTCACTCGCTCCAAACATATGAATCGCACCATTATGCTCGACGAAGTGAACGCAAACACCATCGGTCAACTTCTTATGTTCTTCCAACTCGAAACGGCATACTGCGGCAAGATGCTCAACATCGACACGTTCAATCAACCGGGCGTCGAGGAAGGCAAGAACGCAACCTACGCTATGTTTGACAGAAAGGGCTACGAAGCAAAGAAAGAGGAACTCGAAAACGCGCCCAAGAAGTCTGCAAAATACATCATTTGACAATGATTGAATTGAAGGGCGTAAGCAAACAGTATCTGTACGGGGCAAGAGTGATTGCCTCGACGGATATGACTATAAAAAACGGCGAAATCGTCGCGCTTTTGGGCGACGACGGAAGCGGCAAAACCACGTTTTTGAAGGTCGTGGCAGGCGTAACCGACTTCGAAGGGGAAATCCTTTTCGACGGCGAACCGCTTGCAAAAAAGCCCGACGACGTAGTTATGGTTTTTGACGACCTCGCGTTGTTTGCAAATCGTTCGTGCTATTATAACCTTGCCTATCCTTTGAAAATAAGAGGCGTAGACAAGGACGTTATCGACCAAAAAGTCAAGGCGTGCGCCGATAGGGTGGGGATAACCGCATCCCTCTATTCGAGGGTGCGCAAACTCTCGCTTATCGACAAAAAACGGCTCGCAATCGCAAGATTGTTTTTGCGCGATTGCAAAGTCGTGCTTATCGACGATATAACCAAAGGTTTGGACAAAGACGAAGCGGCGGTTTTATGGCATGAAGTCGCACCCGCTTTGCAGGATTTTGCAAAAGAGGGCAAGTGCGTGATTTTTGCGACGCGCGACTATGAAGAGGCAATCTCGATTGCAAAAAGAATCGTCGTTATGCACTATCGGCAGATAAAGCAGATAGGGACGTACGAGCAGATATGCGCAAATCCCGACAATATTTGGGCGGCGCAAGCGTTTGACTCGGGCTACGCTTTTGAAAAGGCGAAACTCGCCTTCGAGGGCGGGAAACTCTTTGCGACGACAGAGGACGGATATGAGATTAATCTTTGCCATCTCGTCGGGAAAATCGCCGATTCGTACGTCGGAAAGGACGTGTATGTAGGCTGGAGAAGCGACAAATACGACGTTTTCGGCGACAGAAAAGAGAAAGTCGAACACGCTTTTAAGGCGACGGACGGCTACGTTTTGAAGTGCGGAAATCGCAACGTAAAGAGCAGAGAAAAACTCGACGAAGTCGGCACTTTGCCGCTTGAAAACGCTACGCTCGTATTTGACGAAACCAACGAAAATTCGATTGTAACGAAGTAAAAAAACAAGGTAAAAAATACAAAATAATTGCAATAAACAGCGCGATACAAAGGTGAAAATATGGTGATTTTGGGCATCGACCCAGGTCTTGCGACGATGGGATACGGGGTGATAACCTCGGTGAAGGGCAACTATTCCGTAATCGATTACGGCGTTGTCACCACGCCCAAAGAATGCACTTTGCCCCAAAGACTACAACAACTCGAAGACGGCGTGAAGGAACTTATCCAAACCTACAAGCCCGACAACGTGTCTATCGAGGAACTGTTTTTTTCAAAGAACATCACCACGGGTATACCCGTTGCCGAAGCGCGCGGCGTGATTTTGCTCACGGCGGTGAAGTCGCTCGGGAAGGAAGTGTACGAGTATACGCCAAATCAGATAAAACAAGCGGTCACGGGTTACGGCGGCGCGGACAAAATCCAAATGCAACATATGGTGCAAGTGCTTCTCAAACTCAAAAGAGTGCCTCGTCCCGACGACGCGGCGGACGCTTTGGCGGTTGCCATATGCCACGCTCAAACAAGCCGAATAAATAACTTCAAAGTGCAATGAGCAAAAATCGATGCGAAAGAGCATGCCTTTTGTTCGAAAAACAATATCGCTTGCGATGATATCACTTGTGCACAGCACAAATATCACTGCGGCATAGCCCATTATCACTCTCGCACGGCGAGAATATCGCTGCGGCAACGACGCAATATCATTTGCGTGCAAGCACGCAACAAGGTGAAATATGTACAACTATATACAAGGCAAAATCGTTGACAAAACTTTTACGTCCATTGTCGTTGACAACAACGGCATAGGCTACGATATCGGCGTGAGCGGAAACACGCTTTCCGATGTTGCTGTCGGCGAAATAACGAAGGTTTACACATATCTGTACGTCCGCGAGGACGAAATGTCGCTGTACGGTTTTTCTCGCATGGACGAAAAGAAACTGTTTATGCGCCTCATCGAAATCAGCGGCATAGGTCCCAAGCTCGCAATGCAGATTCTCGGCGGTTACGACCTCAAAACGCTCACCGTTGCAATCGCAAGCGGCGATGTCAAAACCCTTTGTAAAATCAAAGGATTGGGCAAAAAGACGGCTGAACTCATCGTGCTCAATTTGCGCGAACAGGCGGCGGACGACATCACGATTTTCGACAATCATCAAGACGCGGCTTTGGGCGACGACATAGCGGACGCTGTGTTTGCGCTTGAAAGTTTGGGGCTTACAAAGACGGAAGCGGTGCGAGCCGCAACCGAAGCGAGCAAAGCGGTAAAAGGCGTTGAAAACATCATTTCGTACTGCTTGAAAAAACTAGGTTAAAACGCCGCAGCGATATTGCGCTTCGTGCAGTTATATTTGCGCTTTGCGCAAAAGATATTGTCCTTTGGAACAGTGATATTGCGGCATAGCCGCAGTTGAGGCATAATAATGATATCCGCTTTGCGGGTTATATCACTTCGTGATGATATCGTGCATTTTGCACGATGATATCCAAACTCCGTTTGGGTTGTGGAAGATTCAAATCCTCATCCTGCGCACAAAGTGCGCTTGTCATTCAGAGGGAACGAAGTGACCGTAGGAATCAAGCGTAGCGGAATGCGGCTGTTGCCTTGATTGCCACGTTGCGACCTATGTCGCGCCTCCACAGTGATTGTGCGCATTTAGCGCAAGCCTACGGCTTTAATTTGCACAAGTGCAAATACAATCACTCCAAAAATATCGTCGTTCGAAAACCCTTGCAAGCAAGTTTCCTCACTCGACATTGACGCAATGACATAATGAAAATTGCGTGCAAAGCACTAAACACAAGCCAATAACCACCATAAAGGTGCATATATGATCAAATCACAATTCACAAAAGAAAATCAAGACTTCGACGTTGACAATCGCGTCGTGAGTTCGCTCACAATCGAGGAGGACGAACAGGAAAACAGCCTTCGTCCGCATACGATGGACGAATACGTCGGTCAAGCCAAAATCAAAAAGAATCTCGAAGTGTTCATTTCTGCGGCAAAGGCAAGAAACGACGCTCTCGACCACGTTTTGCTTTACGGTCCTCCCGGACTCGGCAAGACGACCCTTGCGCACGTCATCGCAGGGGAACTTGGCTCGCAAATCAGAGTGACGAGCGGTCCTGCCATCGAAAAGGCTGCCGACCTTGCGGCGCTTTTGACCAACCTCGAAAAGGGCGACGTGCTGTTTATCGACGAGATACACAGGCTCAACCGCAACATCGAAGAAGTGCTTTATCCCGCTATGGAAGACTTTTCGCTCGACCTTGTGACGGGTACGGGTCCTATGGCGAGAAGCATTCGTATTCCGCTCAAACGCTTTACGCTCATAGGCGCGACGACAAGGGCAGGTATGCTTTCGAGTCCGTTGCGCGACCGTTTCGGAATGTCCCTTCGCCTCGAAATGTATACTGACGAGGAACTTAAACGTATCGTTATGCGTTCGAGCGGTATTCTCGGCATAGCAATCGACGAATCCGCCGCACTCGAAATAGCAAAGCGTTCGAGAGGCACGCCGCGTATCGCAAACAGACTTTTGCGCCGCGTTCGCGACTTTGCAGAGTACGAAAAACTCGACAGAATCACCCTCGATATCACAAGGAAAGCGCTCACGCTTATGGACGTTGACGAACTGGGCTTGGACATCACCGACCGCACGGTTATAGAGGCTATAATCGACAAATTCGGCGGTGGTCCGGTGGGATTGGAAACTCTTGCGGCGGCAACGGGCGAGGAAGCGAGCACCATCGAGGACGTAGTTGAACCGTTCTTGATTCAACTCGGCTTTATCAGCCGCACGCCGAGAGGCAGAGTTTGTACCCAAAACGCTTACGAGCATCTAAAACGCGAATACAACAAATAATTAATCTATGCAAGAAAACACAACGCTTAAAACGCACGATTTCTTCTATGAATTGCCCGAAGAACTCATCGCGCAAACACCAATCGAACCTCGCGACCACTCGCGGCTTTTGGTGTACAATCGCCAAACGGACGAGATTCAACACAAGCATTTTTACGACTTGCCGTCTTTCCTCAAAAAAGGCGATTTGCTCGTCATAAACAACACGAGGGTTATCCCTGCGCGCATTTTCGGGCATATCGAAAATCACGAAAGCGTACTCGAAGTTTTGCTCTTGAAACGCAAGGACTACACGCATTGGGAAACCATAATGAAACCTGCAAGAAAGGCTCGGCTCGGCTCGGTTATCCGCTTTTGCGACGAACTCAGCGCAGTCGTGACCGAGATAGGCGAGTACGGCGCGCGCACAATCGAATTTCAGTTCGACGGCGTGTTCGAGGACATTCTCGACAGAGTGGGCAATATGCCGCTTCCGCCGTACATAAAAGAGAAGTTGCTGGACAAGGAAAGATATCAGACCGTGTACAGCAAAATCGAAGGCTCTGCCGCCGCTCCGACCGCAGGACTTCATTTCACGCCCGAACTTATGCAGAAAATAAGGGATATGGGCGTTGATTTCGCAACCGTTCTGTTGCATATCGGTTTGGGTACGTTCAGACCCGTCAAAGAGGACAATATCCTCGAACACGAAATGCACACCGAGTATTACGAAATAGACGAGGAAAACGCCGAAAAAATCAATTCCGCAATACGAGAGGGCAGAAGGGTCATATGCGTGGGAACGACGAGCGTTCGCACGCTCGAAACTGTCGCCGACGAAAACGGTTACGTCCGCGCCCAAAAAGGCGACACAAGTATTTTCATATACCCCGGGTACAAGTTTAAGTGCGTAAAAGGACTTATAACCAACTTCCACTTGCCCGAAAGCACGCTGATTATGCTTGTATCGGCGTTTGTAGGCAGAGAAAAAACACTTGAAATATACAACGAAGCCGTAAAAGAGAGATACCGCTTCTTTTCGTTCGGCGACGCATCATTCTTTGAATAAGGAACATCAAAAAACCTATGAGATTTGAAGTTATACACGAAGACAAAAAGACCGGCGCACGAGTCGGAAAACTCTACACCGAACACGGCGTTATCGATACGCCTTGCTTTATGCCCGTCGGAACGAAAGCAACCGTAAAGGGACTTTCGCCCGAAGAAGTGCATGCAACCGGCGCGCAAATTCTGTTGTCGAATACGTACCATTTGTATTTGCGTCCGGGGCACGAACTCATCGAAAAAGCGGGCGGTTTGCACAAGTTTATGAACTGGGACGGCGCAATCTTGACGGACAGCGGCGGCTTTCAGGTTTTCTCGCTTTCTTCCTTGCGTAAAATCACGGACGACGGCGCGGAATTCAACAGTTTTATAGACGGAAGCAAACACTTTTTCTCGCCCGAAAAATCCATGGAAGTGCAGAAGGCTCTCGGCAGCGATATAGTTATGGCTTTTGACGAGTGCACGCCGCCCGACATAACGCACGACAAGGCGCGCGACGCTATGGAAAGAACGCTAAAATGGTTGGATAGATGCTCGAAAGTTCAACTCAAACCGCACCAAACGCTGTTCCCGATAGTGCAAGGAAACATCTTTGCGGATTTGAGAAAAGAGAGCGCCGAACGCACCGTTCCGTATGCAAAATGCGGCATTGCGATAGGAGGCTTGAGCGTTGGCGAAAGCGCGGAAAAAATGTACGAAATGCTCGACGTTTTGCAACCTATTTTGCCAAAGGACCAACCGCATTATCTCATGGGCGTAGGCACGGCGGATTACATCGTCGAGGGCGTTGCAAGAGGCGTGGATATGTTCGACTGCGTGCTTCCCACTCGCATCGCTCGCAACGGCACGGCAATGGTGAAAGAAGGTTTTATGACAATCCGCAACGCACCGTACGCAGAGGACTTCACTCCGATCGACCCCGACTGCGACTGCTACGCATGCAAAAACTATACGAGGGCGTATATTCGCCACCTCATAAAGAGCGACGAGATTATGGGCGGACGACTTCTGTCCATCCACAATATACGCTTCCTCGAAAGGCTCGCCGCCGACATTCGTCAAGCCATTATGGAAGACAGATACGACGAGTTCAGAAAAGAGTTTATGGCGCAATATCAGGGCTAAACGGCACAAAAACATTAAAATGGCTTTAATAATGCCACAAAGTGTACGATTTTTGTTGCCAAACAGCCCGACATCGTGTAACATTGAAAATATCAAAACAGAAATAACCGAATAGGTGAATAAAGGAGCAACTATGTTAAATTCTTTGATTCTCGCAGCAGATTCCGCATCAGGCAGTGGTAACGGTTGGATTATGTACGTCGTTATCGGCGTCGTGCTTGTGCTTATGATCGTTCTCACCATCGTTCCTCAAAAGAAACGTCAAAAAGAACAACAAAATATGATGAACAGTCTTTGCGTAGGCACAAAACTTATGACCGTCGGCGGCATCGTCGGCAAGATTACCCAAGTCAATGCAGACAACACGCTCATCATCAACGTCGGCACCGAGTCCAATCCCACTTTGATCGTCATCGACAAGAAAGCAGTGGGCTACGTTCTTGAAAAAGTTGCCGCACCCGCAACGGACACCGCATCCGACGCGCCTGCAACCGAAGAAGTGAAGGTTGAAGAAAAAGTCGAAGAAAAGGTTGAAGAAACCGCTTGCGACAACAACTGCGACGCTTGCGCCGAAAAGGAAGATTGCGACAAGGCAGTCAGCGGTGAAGTTGTAGAAAGCGACGAAGAAAACAAATAATCGACAAAGGACAAAAAAAGGCACGCACGAGCGTGCTTTTTTTGTTGCCGTTTCGGGCAGAGGATTGCCCCGAAACGGCAGTTATATTGCGGCGTTGCCGCAGTGAAATGCACGCAAAGCGTGCATGAAATTTGCGCAAGGCGCAAGTGAAATTGCACCGTAGGTGCAGTTGAGGCAGATTCTAAAACGCTCCACTCATTCGCAGACGGAATTGGAGCCGCAAGGCGGCGACCGTAGCGAGCGCCGAGCTTTCGTCACGCACAAGCCCATTTGCTCCA